>CAMBBW010000239.1 GCA_945863425.1 Lishizhenia tianjinensis | reverse complement strand
CTATTTTTTCGTGCCTAATGAGCGCCTAGAAACGTTTCTTAAGAGCATTTAAAATGGCAGAATCACTTTTGAAATCGGGAACCACAAAAGCAGAGCAATATGAAGCTTTAATCCAACAACTAATGCATTTAATTGGAGACGAAAAAAATACAGTTGCTAATTTGGCGAATGTAGCCGCGGGGTTGAAACAGTATTTTGGTTTTTTTTGGGTGGGGTTTTATTTGGTTGAAAACATGGAATTAGTGCTTGGGCCTTTTCAGGGCCCCGTGGCTTGTACACGAATCGGTTTTGGAAGAGGCGTTTGTGGGTCTGCTTGGAAACAAAATAAATCGTTGTTGGTGCCCAATGTTGAAGAATTTCCAGGGCACATCGCTTGCAGTTCTTTGTCCAAAAGTGAGGTTGTTATTCCCATTCGAAAAAATGATTTAATAATAGGTGTACTGGATGTAGATAGTGATGTGTTGAATGATTTTGATGATGTGGACGTTAAATATTTAGAAAAATTATGCGATTGGCTAAGTACTGTGTTATAATTTTAGGGCTAAGTACTCTTCTCTTTAGCTGTGCGCAACTTGGAACAATTGACGGCGGAGTAAAAGATACCACAGCACCGCAAATAATTCAATCTACTACAAAAAATGGATCAACGAATTTCAATAAAAACACCATAGAATTTCAATTCGATGAGTATTTCCAGTTATCTAATCCACAAACAACCATAACCATCGCCCCAAATCATTCGCGCATAAAATCGACCAATATCGGCAAAAAATTACGGGTTGAATTTCTAGATTCTCTTCAATTAAATACGACTTATCAATTACTTTTTAATAGCGCTATAAAAGATATAAATGAAGGAAATGATTCGTTAATGGTCTTTGTTTTTTCTACCGGAACCACATTAGATTCTGCGTATTATCAGACCAAAATAATTGATGCTTTTACAGCACAACCCGTAAAAAAAGTGTTTTTAGGACTGTTTGATACGCTTGGAAATATGCCGAAATACATGCAAAAAACGAATGACCAGGGAATTGCTTCCTTCTCATTCATCAAACCAGGAAAATATGAAGTAATGAGCTGGGAAGACATTAATAGCAATGCGATATACGATTCTACGGAGCGAGTTGCTTTTCGAATGGGTGAATTAATCATTAGAGATAGTATAACTGATACGATTCCACTTCGACTAGCAAAACCCGAATTTGAAAAATCAATCCGTAACGCTGCTTTTATCGTTCCAGGTTTAGTTGGTGTAACTGTTAATAACCTTGAAAAAAGTGATCAGTTTTATTTTCAGGATGAAGCAGTTATTAAGAACGATGAACTTGTTTGGAGGGGAAAAGATAGTTTATTGCTTCCATTTAACTCGAACATGAAGCCCAGTGCAAAGTTGTTTATACAACATGTAAACGGAACGTTAGACTCTATTAAAATTGTTTCCACTAGCGAAGAAATGACTTCGTTAAAAATAAAAAGTAATTCAAATTGGATAAAAATTAATGACTCTTACGAATTTGAAATATCAGATTTTATCGCGCAACTGGACAAGACTAAAATTATTGTTCAAGATAAAACAACGAAAGATACTTTACAAGTAGAAACCATCGATTTTTTAGCCAATCAGATAAAAATAAATAACTTCAAAACAGATTCAAAAGAAATAGATTTTACATTTGAAACGGGCGCATTTACAGGTAAAACAGGTTTAATATCAGCGCGATTTAAAACTTCAATCTCACGCTTTTCTGATCGGGAGTTAGGCGTCTTGCAGGTGGATGTTTCACGATTGGACACAACGGACTTGGTGCAACTTATTTTTAATAATAAGGTTATTGAAAGTCAACATAGCGGAAATAGAAAACAATTAGATTTTAAAGACTTGTTACCGGGTGAATATAATTTTAGAGTAATCCGCGATATCAATAATAACTTTCGTTGGGATGGATGGGAAATGAAAACAAAAACACCGCCCGAAAAAGTAATGTGGTTCACTACACCAACAAAAGTGCGCGCAAATTGGGAGATCAAAGTTGATTTAGCTCCTAAAAATGAATGATTCAGAGGTTATAAAAAATTCTTTCCAGAAATGGAAAATATGGACGGCTATCGCTTTGGGGGTCTTGGTAGCCGCATTCATGTTGCATCGTTCTCTAAATGAAATTCGATTTATTAAAGTAACACAAGGTGAAGGAACCCATCGATGGATTGATGGAAACAAAAATCAAATAATAGACCAATCAAACACCTATGATTTTGCAGCATCCAATGGTGGTGACTACAAAATTGAATCAATTACCGATGTTTTATCTGAGATTAATTGGTCTTCATCAACCTTTTTTTGGCTATTCATCGCGCTTATATGCATGGTTGGGCGTGATTTTTTTTACATGTGGCGCATTCGATTTTTGACGAATCAGCAGTTAAGTTGGAAAAAAAGCTTTTCAGTAATCATGTTATGGGAATTTGCTTCTGCCTTATCGCCCGGGGTTGTTGGTGGTGCCGCGGTGGCAATGTTCATTTTGAATAAAGAAAAAATCGCGTTGGGAAGGTCAACTGCTATTGTAATAATATCGACAATGATGGATAACTTATTCTATGTAATGATGATACCAATTACTTTTCTATTCATCAATCATGTGGATTTGTTTCCCACTCATTTTGGGGGCTCAGGTGCAATAGAAGTTGTTTTTTGGTCTGGATATTCTCTCATTGCAGCAGCAGCAATTTTTCTTTTCCTTGCCATTTTTGTTTGGCCGCAGTTATCCAAAAAATTACTTGGTGGATTATTTTCTCTCCCCATTTTAAAACGGTGGAAAGTAGTTGCTGTGCAAACAGGAAACGACATTATCACCACTTCATTAGAAATGCGGAAAGAACCCATCCAGAATTGGATTAAAGTTTATTTAGTAACCTGTGGAAGTTGGATTTCTCGTTACTTAGTAATAAATGCAATACTTCAAGCATTTTTGAACTTGTCGTTGTACGATCATGTATTGATACTAGGAAAA
>CAMBBW010000238.1 GCA_945863425.1 Lishizhenia tianjinensis | reverse complement strand
AATCGGAAACTTGTTTTGGATCTAAATCGCGCATATTTCCTTGGTTTTTACCTTTTTTACCAATCAATTCGGTAATAGAAACCGGTTTATATTGTAAATAGTATTCCGCCAAAAAGTCCATGCTTTGTTTGGATTCAGGTTGAATTAGGTAATGCGCAATCATCGTATCAAATAAGGATCCGCCAACTGCTATACCATAATTATCCAACACTTGTAAGTCGTACTTCAGGTTGTGCCCAATTTTTTCAATGGATTCATTTTCGAAGAAAGGCTTGAAGGAATCTACGATTAGTTGTGCTTCTTGTTGGTTTTCTGGGAGTGCGACATAAAATGCTTCCCGTTGATTGAATGAAAACGACATGCCTACCAACGCAGCGAGTAAAGCATCCACAGCAGTTGTTTCTGTGTCAAAACAAACGGATGTTTGCTTTAATAACAATTCCAATAATTCTGCGCGTTCTTCGGAATTGGTGATTAAATGGTAATTCGGTTTTTCCGTAGCAATCGTTTTTAATTCAGAAGTTTGAACCGGAGTTTGAATTTCCAACAAACTTTGTGTTCCAAATAAATCAAATTGTCCTGTTTCAGTTACCGGAGCAGTAACAGTTATTTCTTCTCCGATAACGCGTTTTGCCAACGTTCTAAATTCTAATTCCGTAAATACTTCCATGACCTTTTTTGCATCTGGTTCACACATAATGAGGTGTTCTGGATCAAAAGGTACATCGACATCCAGGATAATCGTTGCTAATTGTTTGGATAAACGACCTTGGTCGGCGAACTCAATTACGTTTTCGCGCATTTTTCCTTTGAGTTGGTCCGCATTGGTGATGATGTTTTCCAAGGAACCGTATTCTTGGATTAATTTTTTAGAAGTCTTTTCTCCAATTCCAGGTATTCCAGGAATATTATCGGAAGCGTCTCCCCATAATCCAAGGATGTCAATGACTTTTAAGGGATGGTCGACCTCAAATTTTTCACATACTTCTTTTATTCCCATAATTGAAGCTGGATCACCACCACGACCAGGTTTGTAAATAAATATTTTTTCTGATACCAACTGACCAAAATCCTTATCCGGAGTCATCATGTAGGTATAATACCCTTCTTTTTCTGCTACTTTTGCTAAGGTTCCAATGACATCATCTGCTTCAAATCCCGATTTCAATAAAATAGGAATGTTAAATGCTTCAATGATTTTTTTGATTGGATCAATCATCGCACGCAAATCTTCCGGCATTTCCTGACGATTCGCTTTATACGCTGCAAAGTCTTCCTGACGATTCGTTGCCCCACCAGGTGCGTCAAACACCACCGCTAAATGTGTTGGTTGCTCTTTTTTAATTACATCAATCAGTGCATTTGTAAAACCAAAAGCAGCAGACGTATTTTGTCCTTTGGAATTCACACGTGGATTCTTCGCAAACGCAAAATACGCTCTGTAAATCAATGCAAAAGCATCTAATAGGAATAATTTTTTATCGTGTACTGGAGTAATCATTTTGGGAATTATGAATTGTTGTTTTATGGATTATGATTTTCTATAACAAATATACAGCTTTAACGGGCAAATTCATGCCAAGGAATCATTTCACAATTTTGTCTTACATAATGCTCGTTTCCTGTATAAATCATTTTTTTGACCACTATTCTATTTTCCGCTTTTTTTTCAAAGTAATCCAAACCTTTCATGTGTTTATTCATGATTGTTGCGGTCGACTTTATTTCATGGGTGATTAACTTTTGATTTTCGGAATAAACTAAATCGATTTCGTTGCCGACTGAATCCCTCCAAAACCAGCTATCAACGACTTGATTCTTGTGATACATACGTTTTATGTGTTCTGAAATCATCATATTTTCAAATAATACTCCTTTTATTGAACTAGCTAGCAGGTAATCATAATCGTTTATTCCTAACAAATGGCACAATAAGCCGGTATCGTAAAAATAAATTTTAGGAGATTTTACCAATCGTTTACTGAAATTTTCAAAATAGGGTTGTAAGGTAAAAACGATGTAACTACTTTCTAAAATAGACAACCAAGATTTTGCCGTTGGTTGGGAAATCCCACAAGCATTTGCAAGTTCATTGAGGTTGAGTAGTTGTCCTGCGCGGGCTGCTAATAAGGAAAAGTAATTTTTAAATAATGCTAAATTTTTTACTTCCAATAGTTCTGTTAAATCACGTTGTACGTATGTTTCAATGTAATTGGCATAAAATTTCGAAGAGTTGATTCCACGACTGTAAATAGCTGGATAAAATCCTTTTAACATGCAATTTATATAGTCTGTTTCTAATAAATTCTCACTTTTTAACTCTTGAAAATCAAAAGGAAATAATCGAAATAATGCTACTCTACCAGCTAAACTTTGTGTAATATTTTGCATCAAATGGAAGTTTTGAGAGCCGGACAATATATAGTGTCCCATGCTGTTTTCTTCATCTACCTTCGTTTGTAAATATGAAAATAACGTGGGCACGCGTTGGGCTTCATCAATAATTGTCTTTCCAGAATAGCGCTTTAAAAATCCATTAGGATCCTCCAATGCAAACTCACGTTGATCTAGATTTTCTAAATTCACATATTCGTATTCAGAAAATGTGTTTTTTAAAAAAGTCGTTTTCCCAGATTGTCGAGGTCCTGTGACTGCTATAACAGGATATTTATCGATTAATTCACGGATACTTTCTAGTATGTTTCGTTGCAATTTCATATAACAATAGTACGACTTATTTTGAAAATACACAAGTTGTATTTTGAAATTACATGCATTCTATTTTGAAAATACACAAGTTTCATTTTGAAATTGCGCGTTTTTTTAAAGTTGTTACTTAAATCAATTTAAAAGTACCTAATAGAAATAATTTTTTATCGTGAACTGGAGTAATCATTTATATAGTTATGAGTTATAAATTATGGATTATGATTTGATTGAATCATACGCAGCGGGAAGCAAGTGTTTTGGTTCGATTTAGTTTACTTTTCATTTATTTTCTGTTACTTTTCAAAATTGTCATCCCCCTC
>CAMBBW010000237.1 GCA_945863425.1 Lishizhenia tianjinensis | reverse complement strand
ATTTTTGGTGGATTTGCCATAATGTCGTTCCAAAAATATTTGCTTCGATTTTGATTGAGCATCAAAAGTTCCATGTCTTGTTTTCTGGTCTTGTTTTCTAGATCATAGTAGAAAAACGTTTCGCTCTCAGGTTTTTCCAGATAAGCATTTAAATAAAATGTGCCTAAAATTGATTTTTAATGTCCTACGCAGGCATTGTTTCCGGGAAGTACGCTAATGCTTATATCCGCTTTATTAGCTTCCGTTTTACCCGTCAATACAATGCTGTCGTTAGCAATTATTTTGGCCTCTAATGTAGTGGTCGCTTTAGGTCTTCCATAAATATAGAGCAATCGTTCTGTTACTTCATTTAGGTCCTCATCTATTAACCGAATGCTGTTGACTCCATTTGATAAATATTTTTTATCAAAACCCAGAATTTGTTCAGGGTCTTTATTATTAAAAGTAAATTCTTTTTGTATTGAATTTCCATCTTGATGAATAAGAAGAATGACTTTTTTATTCTGGTACAAATCAACTCCTACATCATTTGTCTTTATGGCCACTGCTAAAATATTGTTGGGTAAATTATTATTATAACTTATGGCTATACCCGTCTCATGGTTTTTGGGCAATTGCTCTGAGATTTCCACTTTTTCCGAATGTATTTTTAGGGAGTAGGTTTCACCAGCAATTGGAATGAAATAAAAATCACCATTCCCCATTGTATTCGTTTTAAATGAAGTCACTTCATTTGATTTTGAATCAATTATTACCCCGTCAATTGCTATGCCTTTGTGATTGCAATCTATTATTTTTAGGCCCACTCTATTGACAATGCCATTAATTATGATGTTGCTTTCTGGAAAAAAAGTAGCTTTGGCAGTTTTCCAATCAGGCTCATTTGATTCTAAATTATAGGTTTCAGATTTGTTAATTATTTCAATTGTTTCAACAAATGAATCATCCTCTTTGAAATTATTCATCCAATTGGTGTAAAATTGAAAATAATATTTACCGCTTGTAAATTTTTCGTTCAAATGTAATCCTCCTTCAAAAGTGCCTAAAGTGGTGTATAGTAGTTGTTTTTGAACTATTTGGCGTGACTGATTATAGATTATTAATTGTATGTTAGTAGTGTTTAGATGAGGGGCGCTATCGTCTTTGCTATACACATATCCTTTGAAAGCAAGATCTTCATTGTTGACATAAATTTTTTTATTGAACTGTACATGAATGTTTTCACGGTCGAAATGAAAATAATTTTGTATACTAGATTTTATTTTTTGTTGGTTGTCTATATTCTGAGAAAAGCCTGAAAAAAAGACTACTAAACTGCAAATGATTATGGTTAATCTCATTGTAGACAATGGTTTAAGAGACAATTAGAATGAAAATTCTACTATTTGGCGGGTAAATTTAACTAAAATACTCCTAGATTTTGTTAATTTAATCGTAAACCAAACTTTCTTTAAAATTGTTCCTTTGTCTTTGAATTAATAACTAAAAAAGTCCGTTCACTTTTGATGAACGGACTTTCATTATAACTGGCACTATTTTTACATCATACCAGGCATTCCACCACCATGAGAATGTCCTGCCTGACCTTCTTCTTTGATGTCAATCAAGGCACATTCAGTGGTTAGTATCATTCCTGCTACCGAAGCGGCATTTTCTAGAGCGATACGAGTTACTTTTTTAGGATCAATAATGCCTGCTTTTAGCATGTCTACATATTCATCTGTTTTTGCATTGTAACCAAAATCACCTTTTCCTTCTGCAACTTTTGCCACAACAACAGAGCCTTCCAATCCAGCGTTTTCAACAATAGTTCGTAGTGGAGATTCAATAGCACGAGCAATAATTTGAATTCCCGTTGCCTCATCTGCATTGTCCGCTTTTAATGCAGATAGTGCATTTTTGGCTCTCAGTAAGGCAACACCTCCACCAGCAACAATTCCTTCTTCAACGGCAGCACGAGTAGCGTGTAATGCATCGTCAACCCTGTCTTTTTTCTCTTTCATTTCTACTTCAGAAGCAGCTCCAACATAAAGAACAGCAACTCCTCCGGCTAATTTAGCGAGACGCTCCTGCAATTTTTCTTTGTCATAGTCAGAAGTAGTAGTTTCCATTTGACCTTTTATTTGGTTCACACGATTTTTAATCATATCGGCATCACCGGCACCACTCACGATGGTTGTATTGTCTTTGTCAATGGTTACTCTTTTTGCAGATCCCAACATTTCTATGGTTGTATTTTCTAGAGTATATCCTCTTTCTTCGGAGATAACTGTTCCGCCAGTTAAAATAGCGATGTCTTCTAACATTGCTTTTCTTCTGTCACCAAAACCTGGGGCTTTTACCGCGGCGATTTTTAATGCACCACGCAATTTGTTTACCACCAATGTCGACAATGCTTCACCGTCTACATCTTCTGCAATGATTAATAATGGTTTTCCTGATTGTGCCACTGGCTCTAAAACGGGCAATAATTCTTTCAAAGAAGAAACTTTTTTGTCGTACAAAAGAATGTAAGGATTTTCTAATTCTGCTTCCATTTTTTCTGGATTGGTCACAAAATAAGGAGAAAGGTATCCTCTGTCAAATTGCATTCCTTCCACAACATCCACATAAGTATCTGTTCCTTTGGCTTCTTCAACAGTAATAACACCTTCTTTACCAACTTTTCCGAAAGCGTTAGCAATCAATTCACCTATCACTTCGTCATTGTTAGCTGAAATAGATGCGATTTGTTTTATTTTTTCAGAATCGCTTCCTACCACTTTTGCTTGTTTGGCCAAGTCTGTAACAATAGCTTCAACGGCTTTGTCAATTCCACGTTTCAAATCCATTGGGTTTGCACCTGCAGCCACGTTTTTCAAACCTTCTTTCACAATGGCTTGTGCTAGAACTGTTGCAGTTGTAGTTCCGTCTCCAGCTAAATCATTGGTTTTAGAAGCTACTTCTTTTACCATTTGAGCACCCATATTCTCTAAGGGGTCTTTCAATTCTATTTCTTTTGCAACAGTAACTCCATCTTTAGTAACGGTTGGTCCACCAAAAGATTT
>CAMBBW010000236.1 GCA_945863425.1 Lishizhenia tianjinensis | reverse complement strand
CAAAACAATTTTTTGCTTTCGGTAACACACGAGTTAAAAACACCCATCGCAGCCAATAAATTATATTTGCAAACCATTCAAAAACGCAATCCTGATGAAGAAATGCGAATTGATTTATTGAATAAAGCACTAAAGGAAAACCAACGATTGGAGCACCTCATTGATAATATTTTAAATGCTGCACGAGTTGAAAACCGAGCACTTCAACCAATCAAAGAATCAGTTGATTTGAATCATTTCATAAATACCCTTGTGGTGCAGTTTAGAAAAAGGTATCCTACCGCAACCATTGAGGTAATTCATGCACCACATAAAACAATTCATATCGATATTTTTATGATTGAAACAGTGCTGAGCAATTTGGTGGATAATGCAGTGAAATATAGTTCGGAAAAGGCATTGGTAAAAATAGATGCTAGTATAACTGAAAATCACGTTTTTATAACACTATCTGATTTCGGGATTGGTATAAAACCCGAAGAACAAGCTTCTGTTTTTTCAAAGTTTTATCGGGTAGGAAACGAAGAAACACGCACCCAAAAAGGCAGTGGATTGGGCTTGTTTATTGCGCATGAATTTTTAAAATTACACGGCGGATCAATTCATTACAAACAAAATTTACCAACGGGTTCTATCTTTCAACTTACAATTCCGGTATGACAAATCAGTTAGGCTTAATTATTTTAGATGGTTGGGGAATAGGTGATGGGACTCAGTCAGATGCTATTGCGCAAGCTCAAACACCTTATATGGATTCCTTATTAAAGCATTTTCCACATTCAACCTTGCAAACAAGTGGTGAAAATGTAGGCTTGCCAAAAGGTCAAATGGGCAATTCTGAAGTGGGTCATTTGAATATTGGTGCAGGTCGAATTGTTTATCAGGAATTAACGCGGATTAACAAAAGTATAAGTGATGGAGATTTCTTTATAAATCCGATTTTGTTGAAAGCGATGCAACAGGCCAAAACAAGCAAATTACATCTGATTGGCTTGGTTTCAGAAGGGGGTGTTCATAGTTCACAATCTCATTTACATGCAATCTGCGATTTGGCGAAGCAACAAGGACTGGAAAGCGTATTTATTCATGCATTTACAGACGGCAGAGATTGCGACCCAAAAAGTGGGCTGGGTTGTATTGAACAGTTAGAAAATCATTTGAAAACATCAGTCGGAAAAATAGCAACAATCATTGGTCGATACTATTCTATGGATCGTGATAACCGATGGGAAAGGGTGAAGAAGGCGTATGATTTATTGGTGCATGGTGCTGGGACGAAAGAAACCTCTGCAACTGAAGCGATAGTAAAACAATATGCTCAAGGCAAAACGGATGAATTTTTAGAACCAACCGTTTTGGTTGAAAATCAAACGCCAATCGCAACTATAGAAGAAGGTGATGTAGTTTTATGTTTTAATTTCCGGACGGACCGCCCGAGAGAGATTTCTCAAGCATTAACGCAACGAGATTTCCCGGAGTTTCAGATGGAAAAATTGAATATACAGTATTACTCAATGACGTGCTATGATGCTACTTTTAAGGGCGTGAATGTTATTTTTGAGAAAGATAATTTGATTCAAACATTGGGACAGGTTTTATCTGAAAGTGGAAAGACCCAAGTTCGAATTGCTGAAACTGAAAAATATCCGCACGTAACCTTCTTTTTTAATGGGGGACGAGAAAAAGAATTTCCGGGTGAAAGTAGAATTATGGTCAATTCTCCCAAAGTGGCCACATATGATTTATTGCCTGAAATGAGTGCGCCAGAAGTGCGTGATCGGATTATTCATAAAATGAAATCGGACCAACCCAATTTTATTTGTTTGAATTTCGCCAATCCAGATATGGTGGGACATACAGGGGTGTATGAAGCAATTATAAAAGCAGTTGAAACGGTTGATTCTTGTTTAAGAGAAGTTGTTGAATCCGGTCGTAGTTTAGGATATGAATTCATTATCATTGCGGATCATGGAAATGCCGATTATGCGCTTAATCCAGACGGTAGCCCGAACACCGCCCATAGTTTAAATCCTGTTCCAATCGTGTTAGTAACCAATGAAGACATTGAATTGAAACCAGGAATATTGGCTGACGTTGCTCCCACAATTTTAAGTAGATTCGGATTGGAAAAACCTGTAGAAATGACAGGAAGCTCTTTATTTTACGTTCTGTAAATACGCAATAAGTTCCTTTTCCGCGCTGGTTTCTAAGGTGTAATTTACATTTACTTTTCTTTTTTCAAGTGACTTGGCGGTTGTATTCCCCCACGCAATTACATGAGCATTATCGGGAAGCACATTTTTTATAAAAAATGATTCAACATTACTCGGACTACTGAAAATATAAATGGTGCATGGAGTAATCTTTTTGGATAGATAATTCGTTTCGTACACTTGCAAAAATTGCCCTTGTTCTTCGGCTAGATCGAGTAAAACACTTTTTTGAGCTAAATTGGACCCAACGTAGAGCACCTTTTTGTTCGTCAACCAACGTTGAAAATCGGAGCGCACTTTTTCAATATCTCCCGCTTTTTCTGCAACAAAATCAATCGGTTGAGGAGTATAATGTTTAATTCTTTTAGCTGTTTCCCCTCCTGAGCAAGCAATTAATTTATCCAACAAAATAGTAGGATGGCTTGATTCGAAAAAATAAGAAACGGCTCTTGGACTAGGAAAAAAAATTACTTGCCATTTCGCGGGTAATTGAAAAGGGACAGCATTAAATTGAATGAAAGATTGAGCACACAAAAACCAATTATGTTGGGTGCAAAAAGCCATTAAATCAGCTGCTTGTTCTGGTTCTCTAGTTATAAAAACCGATTGATTCATTTAATTGTTTTTCAAAAAAGATACAATTTCTTCTGCTAACTCTTCTGTGTCTGAGTAACTAAAAACAAAATACTTTGATCCAGTTTCCCATTGGTTTGTGTAGGAAACATAAACGTTTTCTGAATCACAATAGACCCCTAACGGCAATTGGCATCCTCCTTCCATTAAATTTAAAACTTTGCGCTCAATTACAATTTGTTTTTGAACCGAGGGGTTATTTA
>CAMBBW010000235.1 GCA_945863425.1 Lishizhenia tianjinensis | reverse complement strand
TATGCTGAAGTAAGTCATGGTATTGTTTCATACTTAAAATCTATTCTATAAAACAAAAGTAGAAGAAAATACTACTTGTATTTCATCTTGCAAAGATCTTTTTACAAAAGTTTTCACTGATTAAAATATCTAAAATCAATTAGAAATTAACAATTTCTTATACAAAGCCTGCTTATTTTTATGGATTAAAATAAATCTCTCAAACGCCATGCAAACCAATCAACTCATCCACGAATCATCGCCTTACTTATTACAGCACGCACACAACCCTGTTAACTGGGTTCCATGGTCCAAAGATGCCTTAGATTTGGCAAAACAAGAAAATAAATTAGTTCTAATAAGTATTGGTTATTCTGCCTGTCACTGGTGCCATGTCATGGAACATGAATGCTTTGAAGACCAAGATGTTGCTGCATTAATGAACCAACATTTTATCAATATAAAAGTCGACAGAGAAGAACATCCAGATGTTGATCAAGTGTATATGACAGCAGTACAATTGATGACTCAAAAAGGTGGTTGGCCATTAAATTGTTTTACTCTTCCGGATGGAAGTCCGGTTTATGGAGGCACTTATTTTCCGAAAGAGCAATGGATGCATGTATTAAAATCGTTGGTGCATACAATCCATAACGATAAAGAAAAAGTACTTGAGTATGCCACCAAACTTAAGGAAGGGGTTCAACAAAGCGAATTGATTGATCAACCCGCTCAGATCCAATCTTGGGACCCTGAGAAATTGCATGAGTTGGTGTTGAGATGGTCTCATTCGTTTGATTCTTCTCACGGTGGACCTACGAGAGCTCCCAAATTCCCCTTGCCATCGAATTTGGAGTTTTTATTGACCTATGGAGTTTGGCAAGAGCATGAAAAATCGCTTGGATATGTTCAGCTTACATTAGACAAAATGGCAATGGGGGGAATATACGATCAATTGGGAGGAGGGTTTTCGCGTTACTCAGTAGATATGTTATGGAAAGTACCCCATTTCGAAAAAATGCTTTATGATAATGGTCAATTACTGGAAGTGTACGCAAAAGCCTATAAGTACTTCGGAAAAGAGTTATATAAAGAAACGTGCTACGGAATTTTGAATTGGTTGCAACGAGAAATGCTTTCTGATGGTGGAGCCTTTTACAGCGCTTTGGATGCAGATAGCGAGGGTGAGGAAGGTAAATTTTATTGTTGGGATGAGGAAGAATTAAAGACGTTGCTGGGACAAGATTTTGATTGGGTGAAGGACTATTTCAATATCAATCAACTTGGATTTTGGGAAGAGGAAAAATATATTTTACTCAGAAACGAAACAGACGAATCCTTTGCCCAAAAAAATGGCTGGGAAGTTCCATTTTTTAAACAAAAACTTCAATCTGTTAAAGATTCACTCTTGCATATTAGGAATCAACGAATTAAACCCGGTATGGATGATAAATGCCTCACTTCTTGGAATGCAATGGTAATTTCTGGGCTCTGCGAAGCCTACGGCGCATTTGATGATGAGTTGTTTGTTATTGCGGCTAGAAAAACGGCAACCTGGATTGAAAAAAATCAATTAAAATCGGATGGTACTCTTTGGAGAACACACAAAAAAGGGATCTCAAAAATAGATGGGGTACTAGAAGATTATGCTTTTGTTATTAAAGGGTTTATCGATTTATATCAAGTTACATTTGAGGAAAAATGGATTGAAATAGCGAAGAATCTCACAGAAACAGTTGAAACCAATTTTCAGGATACCCCGACTAAAATGTGTTATTATACCTCAGTGACAACGGAATTAATTGCTCGTAAAATGGAATTAAACGACAATGTAATCCCGGCAAGTAATTCGGTTATGGCGCATAATTTCCACAGGCTCTCCTATTTTTATAGGAACCCAGCATGGCGTGGATATGCCGAACAAATGCTTGCCAATGTGTATGAAGGAATGGAGCTGTATGGTTCCGGTTATTCGAATTGGGCCTTACTCCTTTTGCAACTCATTGATTCCATGGAAGAAATTGAAATTGTAGGCCTAAATGCGAATGAAATAAGACAAAAGATGAATAAAAAATTCAAAACAGGAACAATTTATTCTGGAGGTGTTGCATTTACGTTACCAATTCTTTCCGAAAAAGAGATTACGGATACAACAATTTTGTACCGATGTAAGGACGGGGTTTGTGATGCGCCGGTTGTTTTTGAGTGATCGTTCGTTCAAAAGGACTTTCCTTTCTTGCAAATTGATAAAAGGATCGAATGAACAGCATTTATTTTTTCTTTCCTACAAAGCGCGGAAGAATCCATGCTCCAATAAATAAATAGGGAAAATAGGAGATTAATCGCCAGATAACGGCCATTCCTGCAAGCAATAATGCTGAACCGGAAAAGGTGATGAGCAATTCACCAAACGCATACTCAGCAACGCCACTGGCACCAGGTGTTGGGCTCACAAGCATAAACAACCATAAAACAAATTGTTTTCCTAGTATCAATACATGATCGTACAACGACAAGTTCAAAAATGCTTGAAGTATTGAATTGATTACCAAGTAGCGACAAATCCAACTTCCGCAGGTTACCAAATAAACCTTCACCCAATTTAGGATGGATTCTTTGCGCATTTCTAACGAGGTAGTGATAATGTCGGCACCTGTTTGCACAGCAGCCACTTTCCAGCGGTTTAAAAAAGGGAGTGAAAATAATCCACCCAATAATTTTTTGGATAACTGCGGCCAAACAAAAATGGCAAGGAAAAGCAAAATGGCGGCGAAGGCAATGAGTGAATATCCCGTCCAAAAAACAACTTCAATGGCACCAGAACCACTAAAATGAGCAGGAAATAAATCCACATGCTTAATGAATATAAAAGTGATGGGTATCATCATTACATAGAATAAATTATCCATCATTGTCGATATAATTACAATAGCTGTTGACCTTCCCAACGCGATTTTTTCTTTATTCAAAATGAACATTGCCACCGCTGCACCGCCAACAACCCCGGGCGATAAGGCAGAAGCAAACTCCCATAACATGATTACTGAAAAGCTTTTTTTCCAACTTAAATGCTGATTAGTCAATAACCGAA
>CAMBBW010000234.1 GCA_945863425.1 Lishizhenia tianjinensis | reverse complement strand
CTATATCTATTCAATTGATCGCATTTAGCAATAATGGATGTAAAGATACCATACAAGAAATATTCACTCCATTAAATACTCCAATAGCACATTTTAATTTTTCTAATCAATGTGTCGGAAACGAATATGAGTTTCATAATTATTCAGTAAGTCCGAACAACTCAAAGTTAAAATTTGAATGGAATTTTGGAAATGGATTCGCATCTACTGATAATAATCCCACCCATTTCTATCAATCTTTAGGAGATTATGAGGTTTCTTTGGTTGTGATGTCAGAAGATTTGTGCTCTGATACTTTAAAACTTATAGCGTCTCCTTTTTCTTTACCATTGGCAATGTTTAAAATGAGTAAAACAATCTTGAATGAATTTGATTCAACTGTCGATTTTATTGATGTAACAGAGGATGAAATTATTAATTGGAACTGGAATCTTGGCGATAATACAACGGCTAATACGAATCAATTTAGTCACACCTATAATCAGGTTGCGGATTATACTGTTAGTATGATCGTAATGAATATAAATGGTTGCATTGATACAGTCGATCAAGTAATTAGCTTGCAACCGTCAAATTTCATTTATGTCCCAAATACATTTACGCCTAACACAGATGAATTTAATCCGTTTTTTCATCCAGTAATTTCAGGAGAAGGTATTAATTATGAAACGCTTATAATTTCAATTTTCAATCGATGGGGTGATCAAATATGGGAAAGTAGAGATCCTTCAGGAGCGTGGGATGGAACCTTTAATGGTGAGAGTTGTCAAATTGGAACATACACATGGAAAATTTCATTCTACAATACAATCAAAAAGGAAATGGAAAATTTAGTTGGACATGTGAATTTGGTGAGATAAATCAATCTTCTTTGAAAAAGCGTTCCTTAATTTCCGCATACACCGCTTGGGGAACGCGATTTTGAAGCTGTTCTTTAAGTCGTTTCAATCGCATATTTACATGCGAAACATTCAATTTTTCAGTAATAAAATCGCTATTCTTGTTATAGTAATATTTCATTTTCAGCATTAAGGCATCTTTTCGGCTGATGTGTTCAAAAATCACTTTTAAAATAGCATCAAATTCCGTTTCCGTGAAATGTAGATCACTATCTTCTGTAATTTGTTGATTAGCAATCGTATTCCATTGAAAATCGGAAAGTTGAGAAATGGTTTTGCTATGAATGTTTTTCTTTGCTTTTTCCTTGCGATACATGGAAATCAGAAAACGATCGACCACTTGTACCACCCAAGCACTGGAAGAAAATGCATCTGGATTCTTGTGGAATTCAACGGGTATTTTTTGATAAATATGAATGGTTACATCCTGAAATAAATCAGCAACATCATCTCCTGTTTTGAACTTATAAATCCTGCTTATAATAAGTCGCTCATAACGATTTAAAAATTCTTCATAGATTGTATGCTGAGTGTGTCTATCCATTTTATGCTAAAGCCGTATGACCCAGAATTTGTTTCACCCCTTTGATTTTATGTTCAAGATGCTTAATGCCATCCTCATTTAAGTAATACAAGATATTATCCAGAGCACTGGCCTGATTGATGTGATTTTCAATTAATAAGGTGTTTATCTTGTGCTTCTTCAAGGTATAAATAAGTTGAGATATTTCTTTTCTTAAATTTTCAAATTCAATGGTGGCAGGATACAATAACACAACGGTTAATTGTTGGTTCGAATTTGGAATGGCAACGGATTCTTTTATTTGGTTTGGATTTTCTTTCAATAAGGCATAAATCGAGGCTTGAAAAATTAATTCGAAAGGATCTCCCACCAAAAGCGTTTCTTGGTTCAAATTCAATGTTTGTTGAAAGAAAAAATCCAATGCAATTGTAAGATTTTCTATTTCATGATTCCCGTTAAAATCACACTGCGTATCGTTTAATTGAATTGTCGCTGGTATGTTTTTGATTACTTCACCTCGGTTGTAAACTAATCGATTTGTTGTATATAATTCAAGTGTTTCTAGTGGAATATCTTGAATTGTTTTAGTGGAATGATTGCCGATAAAGAGGACTTGAGTAGTGGTGTTTTTCATAAGCTTCTTATTTATAGAATATAGGATACGCAAATTTTTAAAAAAAGTAACGTTTTAGCTTGCAATTCTATAAATTTACATAAAATGAGTTGAATAAATTGATTAACAGTATTAATATTCTCTTTACTTGTTTATTTTTGAAATCTAAATCGGTAAAACCATGAAAAAACAAATATATTTCTCCCTGTTTTTATTTCTATTGTCATGTGGTGCGGATGAAAAAGTTGAAAGTAAAAAAGGAAAGGTGGAATCTTCTGTTGCCGTAGATGAAAATCCAGCTGATGCGAAAAAGGCTAACGAGGATGATTTTGGTCAAACAACCATGATTTTCGACAAAGAAGAAATTGATTTAGGAAACGTAAAAAAAGGGTCAAAAACCACAGCTGTGTTCACTGTTACTAACACCGGAAAAAATCCTTTAAACATAACAAATGTTCAACCAAGTTGTGGTTGCACAACGGCTAGTAAACCAGAAAAACCAATTCCACCCGGAGGATCGGACAAAATAGAAGTTGTTTTTAAACCGAAACCAGATCAAACTAAAGAACAATCTAAATCGGTTACCATTACTGCTAATACAGATCCTGCTGTAGTAGTTTTGAAGTTCAAAGCATACGTTTTACCTAATTAATTCAATAATTTTCTAACTCAAGCGTTAGTTACATAAAATCGTGGTAAAACTCATTTCCATTCTGTTTTTTATTGTTGCTGTTTCACTATCCATGGTGTCGTGCAAAAAAAACAATCTTTTATCCAAGAAAAACCTTTCGTTCTCTGTTGATACTTTAGTTTTCGATACAGTGTTTACAACTATTGGGTCAACGACGAAACAATTCAAAATTTACAACAAGGAAAGCAAAACGGTTCAAATCGATGAAATTGAATTGGTGGGTGGAGAAAGTTCCCCATTTCGTATGAATGTGGATGGATTGATGGGGACAAAAATGACGAATATTAAATTGGAAGGCAAAGATAGTTTGTTTGTATTTGTTGAAGTTACACTTGATATTAATAGCCAATCGCTACCACTTATTATTGAGGATTCTATCCGATTTCGAACAAATGGTAAAGATCAGTA
>CAMBBW010000233.1 GCA_945863425.1 Lishizhenia tianjinensis | reverse complement strand
AGTGGTCGCACACGTTGGTGAGGCAGTAGATGTTGGTGTAAATGTATACGTCGTAGTTGTTGTATTATTTAAAGCTGGTGACCATGTCCCGGCAATACCGTTGTTCGATGTCGTAGGTAGTGCACTTAAACTTCCTCCAGAACAAATGGATGCTACTTGAGTGAAAGTTGGTACTGTTGGAGCAGTGACATTTATAATTACTTGGTCCGAAACCGAAGGACAAGGACCAGATGCAGTTAATGTTAAAGTAACGCTTCCTGAGCTTATACTTGGCGTATAAACGGGGCTTAAATTGGATATATTCGAAAATGAACCTGAAGGTGCAGTCCAAGAAATTGCATTTGCAGAACCACCGTAAGAACCAGATAAATTAACAGTGGAACCAGCACAAATCGTCTGATCATTACCTGCATTTACTGTTGGCGTGGCGTTAACCAATAAAATCAATTGGTCTTGAACGGACGGACAAGGACCGGTAGCCGTTAAAATAATGGTTACAACACCTGAAGTTATTGAAGGTGTATAGGTTGTTGAAGCCGAATTTGTACTTGAAAATGAACCTGAAGGAGATGACCATGATACTCCGGTAGCTGATCCACCAATAACACCATTTAATGTAATTGCTCCGGCTCCTCCGCAGGTCGTTTGATTTGCGCCAGCTTCTAATGTAGGAGCTGCATAGACTGTAATAGTCTCACTGTCTGAAAGATTTGGGCAGTTATTGTTTAAATTAACCGTTAAAATATAGTTTCCCGAACTATTAACTGAAATTGATTGATTAGTACTTGATGTGCTCCATGTATTGCCAATGTTAATATTGGAAGTAAGTGTCGTAGAATTTCCCGGGCAAAGAGCTAAGGGACTACCCGAAATAATGGGTTGCGGTTTGATTTGAAAAAATGCTTTGTAATTTGAGCCGTTATTACTCACATAAACAGTATCGCTGCATCCTGTTGTACTGTTATAACTCCCGGGAACAGCATAGTATACCTCTAGCACATAATCCCCTGGTGTAAAAGCGGTAAGATCTACGTTGTAGTTTTCTTTCGCCCACTTTTGATCAGAAGCATTAGAACAAGGTCCGCCTGTGGGAAAGTTATTAGGTCCTACCGCACACGATTCTTTAAAAGGCAAGTCGAGAATAGTAAATAATGGATTTGCAGGTTGATTTCCAACTGTATAAACTGTGTAATACAATTTTGCTCCACATACATTTGCTCCAGGATTTTTGAATGTCTTAACCTCTCCACCACGAAGAATCAACGTTGAAGTATTTTGAAAAAATGGTCCATAATCGTATGTATTAAATAAGACACCATTAGGATTAATTTGATCTGGTATATTTGCCCAAGTTGTGTTGTAGAATTGATTATTCACACAATTCTGAATCATCGTAGCTGAAGCAAAAGTGCCATAGTTTGAACAAATTGAACCAACAGAAACAAGAATTGTATCTGTGCAATTGATACTTGAAGTCACCACGCAATAATAATTACCCGAACATAAGTTTGATGCTGTTGCATTCGTTTGGCCGAGAGGAGCATTAAAATTGTCAAACCATGCATATGTGTATGGTCCAATGGAACCAGAAGCGGAAATACTTGCTGAACCGTCGCAAGAACAACTCTGTGCTGCTGTTCCAGTAAGCGTCAATGAAAGGGGCTGAATTGGTAAGCAGTTATTATTGAATTGCGCTATAAAAGCTGAATTTAAAGAATTGTTCACTACCCCAGGAGTTTGATTATTAATAGAGCCAGATGCACCGCATGTTCCCTCTGACCAATTTGATTGCAGTGTTGAATTTGATTCATTAAAAAACCAAACATTATTTAACCCTGCATTCGATGCTCCACCAGAGGCAAAGTAAATTTCTGTATTCTGATTAACGATACCATAACAGATTGAAGAAACTTCACAACCTGCCAAATTGACCAAACGAGCACAGTCACCATCATTTGCCATTCCAATACGAGTCCAGTTTCCTCCAGCAATCCATCCGGTAGTTGGGTAAGAACAAGCAATAGCACCTGGTGTAGTTGCATTATTTTCAAAAAGTTGAGTATTGTTTATTGGAATGATAAGTCTGCAGTTATTATCAGTCATTACAAGATCATCCGGTGGTAAACTGGTGTTGGTTTCAACATTATTATAGACTACGATTATAGTTCCTAGTGGAACGCATTGCCAAAATGGGTCATTAGAAAAACGATTGCAACCTCCAGCGACTCCTCCAGCTCCATGATATCCATTGTTATCATCAATTATCCATCCTCTAATGTCCACACAAGGAGGTGTAGTATTCCCGCAATTGTAAAATGCATTATCGTCCACAACAATAAATTCAATATACTCCTGTGCACCGAAAGGACCATTTGAGAATTCATTAATGATAAGTGTTTGGGAATACCCAGTGGATAATAACAGTATGGAGAAAAATAAAAAAAGATTTAAACTTTTCATAATTACATTGACATTAAAATAAGGGAGAAAATGTCGTCGTTAAAATTATTGAATTTTGCTGATAAATATAAACTTACCCAAATGTTTTCTATATTAATTTTGAATGAATTTAAATTTATATTAGCTACAAATAACATTTTTTTAAGCTGTTCTTTTGAATTAAGCAATAAATTGAAAAGCCAAAAAATTGTACTAGCCGTGTATTGTTTCACTTTTACCGTATTTTTCCATAAGCGAAGCTTCAAAAGCTAGAAATTCCTGCCAACATTTATCAACGTCAATTCCTTGAGCATATTTGCGAGCAAAACCTAAAAATGTAATGTAATGTCTGGCCTCGCTTTCCATCAATCCTCGGTAAAATGATTTCAAGTCCTCGTCTTTTAACTCCTCTGACAAGATTTTGAAGCGCTCGCAACTTCTTGCTTCAATCATTGCGGCGAATAGCATTTTATTCACAAAAATCCCCTGTATCGTGCTATTTGTTTTGTTTCGTCTTAAATACTCACTTAGATCATTTGCATAAAAATCTTTTCGTTCAAGCCCTAAGGACAGTCCTCTCTCTAAAAGTTTCTCGTGAACCATTTGAAAGTGAAACATTTCCTCCCTGCAAATCTCTGACATAGCTTGTACAAGATCAGCGTAGAAGGGGTACTGAACGATTATAGAAATTGCATTACT
>CAMBBW010000232.1 GCA_945863425.1 Lishizhenia tianjinensis | reverse complement strand
TCTTGCAATAATCTTGAATCATCCCATATTTTCTGTAGTCCATCTTCTTTCGATGCAAATCTCACTTCCGTTTTTTCACGTATTGTGTAATTGTAAAAGAAACCATCTCTAAAAACCAGTGTGCCCTTTTGTCCATCAGCGAATTTAATACCTATGAATTTATCATTTTTGCGTTTTCTAAAATCAAGTACATCGCTAGGCCCTTTTTCTAATTCTTCCTCTTTAAAACTCTTCGCGTAAGTATATGTTTCATAATGAATTGCTTCTTTAAGGTCCTCAGCAGGCACAGCAGATCCTTCCAATGCTGCAGCTTCATTTGCAGACGCCATTTGATTTTCCAATTCAGCTTTCTTTAGTGGTTTGTCCTTTTGGTTGGCTCCTCCACAACCTATAAGAATAGCAGCAGTCAGAACGAACGAAAGTGGTAATAATGTAATTTTTTTCATCTTTTTTATAGTTGTTTTACAAAACATTAAGTTCTTATGAAATTAATTGATTCAAAATTGTTGATAATAAACCGTAAATAAAACTGCAACTTACGGCAACTTTATCTTCAACCCTAAAGAAGCAGGGGGTTTGAACAAAATGTGTAATTTAGGGCGTATGGAATTCTATCAATCCGTTTATTATTCAATGATTTTGTCCGATTTGCGAAAAAAATCGGGTATTTCCATGCGCTCTTATTCGGATGCCCTTTTGTTATCTGCAGCGATGGAAGCAGCTAAATTCTCGATCTCCTCTCACACGCTAGCTCGTTTTTTTGGGTTTATTCCAAGCAGAAAAGTCTACCCGTCTACGCTTCAACTTATCTGCAATTATTTGGGGTTTGACCACTTCGATGCATACCGAAGCTATGTTGACCGAACCCATCAGCGTAGTTTACTGAGTGATATTGGTCTTTTTTTCGATCCGCTTTGCTCCATTCAACGCTTTGAAATAGCGATTCAACTCATGGATAATCAAGAAATAGAACTTCATCTGGATTGTATCAACTTTGACCATGAAAAAATTGAAAAACTCGCTCATTTAGTGGGATATTTGGTGCGGCATTCGTTGAATCAAAAGGAATTATTGACCTTATTGATAAAAACAAGCAATGGACGAAGGCTATTTTTTGAACGATTTGTAGATGAGGATGATCCAAAAAATTACTTCAGTACAACCCTCAATGCACTTTATTTAAAGCACGTTACTACTGAAAATAATCGGCTGTTTTACTACTGTTTTTTAATTGCCAATGCTTCCTATCACGGAAAAAAAATAGATCCGAATTGGATAGGTAATTTCAACAAGGAAACAGTGAATTTGGGTATTTCCGCCTTGCATTTCCACGAAATTTCACGGGTTTTTGAAACGAAAATTCTGGTTCAATTCCATTCGTCCAAGCACAACCATCAAAAAACAAACGCCATCCTTGAAGATATGCTTGCTGTTTCAACACCAATGGAAATGCATGCTCAAGCTTGGATTCTAGCGCGCGTATTGAAAGCCCTCGCATTCACCCATCAACTCAACCAAGCGATGAAGCACGAAACTTTTAAAACGTTTATTTCAAACGTCTACAAACAAAGTGAGGTTCAATCTATGGGTGAATTAATCGTTCAGTTGGTTTACTTTCGATACATAGCCAAAGAAAATCAAGAAATTAATCCACCGCTTACCATTCAGTCTTCCTATTTTCAAAACGAATACCACACACGTTTGAGCACGGAAACAGCCACACGGAGTTTATTTTGCTTGGAACCTGAACGAGAAAAATTACATGCCACTTTAGGAACCTACACCAAAACTACAGGTACGTACTGGGTTATGAATGTACTGGGAAATAATACTTAATTAAACACGCTCAATTTAGGTTACTGAGTATTTTAAATGAATAAATGCGTCAAAAAAAGGACTATTATTGTTTAATTTTAATAATCAGCACTGTAAGAGTACGTGAACATTTCTTTTTGCCAAGCAATTATTAATTTCCATTAATTAATTCATCACTTGAATTGATAAGAGATTCTCTAGTAATATTATTGTCGATTACAATTCCATATCGAACCAAACCATCATATTGTTCAGTGGCAGTTGCACAAAATTCTGAAAACCTGCATCTTTTTAAAGCCTCATCATCAAAGTATAAGTTTGATTTCAGATAAGTCTTATATTCCGAAACAAGTCTTTTAGCTTCCTCCTCCTCAGAGATTTTAGTATTTACCATTCCACCTTTTTTCGTGCCATAGCATTCTGGAGCTCCAGCCTCTTCTTGACTCCTAGCTCTAGTTGCAAATCTTAAAGTAGTATCTAAGGTCATTCCAGGGAATGTGATTTCCATTTGTTCCACCAATGCCTTTTCAAATTTCTCAACATTGAATACAACTGCTTTTTGAGCATAGATCGGGGCAATAATTCCAATCAATAATGCCATAAATAAAAATTGATTTTTCATAATTTCTCTTTTTTTTTAGGTGAAAGAATAGATTTTACATACATAATCCAATTCCATTCAATATGTGACAAAATAATTATTGAAGAAAATTGTCACAAATCAGTTAAGTGACGAATTATGAATACGAGCCTTTACAATAAGGTGTAATTATTAATTAAAGAAATAATCAAACCGAATGAAAAAATATTGAAACAGAATGATCAAAAATCATTTTTTTTAACTAATTAATATATTTAGCTTCGTTTCATGACTGCTAAAGATTTCACCCAACTTTTTCCTGATATTTTAAATCCAGCTGCTTTTTCATCTAAATTAAAGGCATTGTGTCGATCAAAGAAATTTCCCGAGGATGAATTGACTTTTTGTTTACATGATTTTGCATTGGTAAAAACAGATTTTTCATAATTTCTCTTTTTTTTTAAGGTGAAAGAATAGATTTCACATACATAATCCAATTCCATTCAATAAGTGACAAAATAATTATTGAAGAAAATTGTCACAAATCAATTAAGTGAAGGATTATGAATACGAACCTATATAATAAGGTGTAATTATTAATAATAGAAATAATCAAACCGTATGAAAAATAAAGTCGAAACTGAACCAAAAAACATTTTTGTTCAATATCTAACAACGAAACAGAAAACATTGCAATCTGAAATAACTTTTAGCCAATTGATTAATGATAAAATATTGAATCAGAATGATCAAAAATCAATTAAATGCCTTTTCGAGTTGATTCT
>CAMBBW010000231.1 GCA_945863425.1 Lishizhenia tianjinensis | reverse complement strand
TTTTCGCTTTATTAGCAATCGAAGAATTAGGAGCTGAAGCTGTTTGTTTATCCGTAAATAAAAATCAACACCACGTTGTAAATCATTTGACTGGCGAAGAAATGCCTGAATCCCGAAATATGCTTGTGGAAGCAGCGCGTATTGCTCGGGGAGCGGTTCAAGACATTTCCACGTTCGATTACACTCAAATAGATGCTTTAGTCATACCCGGTGGATTTGGAAGCGCAAAAAACTTTACGACATGGGCCTTTGAAGGTCCAAATGGCTCCATTCTTCCAGAAATTAAAGAATTGATTCAACAATGTATTTCCGATAAAAAACCAATTGCTGCATTGTGTGTGAGTCCGGTTATAGTTGCTCTTGCGTTGAATCAATCAGATTTACAAGCCACCATGACTTTGGGTACAGATAAGGAAAAATCACCTTATGAAATTAACGCATTTTCAAGTGGACTTTCTCAAACGGGGGTTCAGGTCGAAATGAAGACTATTCGCGAAATAGCGGTGGATGAAAAACTCAAAATTGTTTCTGCTCCCTGTTACATGATGGATGCAACGATCGTGGAAATTCGAACAAATATCCAACAAGCCATGCAAGCGCTAATCCAATTGATATAAATGGATCAAGAACACAAAGAAGAATGGTTGCGCAAACGGAAGGAGCTAAAAGCTTCTCGATCAGCTGAATATCTTTTCGAAGGAATACAAAATCACGATCGTTTTGCATTGAGTGCAGGAATAACGCTGATTGAAAGCCAGTTAGAAAGTGACAAACCATTGGCGAATGAATTAATCCGGAAATGCCTTCCTTTTGCCGGAAAATCGCGACGAATTGGTATAACTGGTGTTCCCGGAGTTGGAAAAAGCACCTTTATTGAAGCATTTGGGAAAGTGATATTAGAACAAGGATACAAATTGGCTGTATTGACAATTGATCCATCATCCGCAACAACCGGAGGAAGTATTTTAGGCGATAAAACAAGGATGCATACTTTAGTGCAAGAACCCAATGCATATATTCGACCATCGGCGGCAGGAAGTACATTAGGAGGAGTTGCACGAGCCACCCGCGAAAGCATTTATTTGTGTGAGGCTGCAGGATTTGATGTAATTCTTATTGAAACGGTTGGTGTTGGTCAATCTGAAACGATGGTTCATTCCATGGTAGATTTTTTCTTATTATTGATGCTAGCCGGAGCAGGTGATGAATTGCAAGGAATCAAACGCGGAATCATGGAATTGGCCGATGCGTTGTTGATTACCAAAGCTGATGGGGAAAACGTGAAAATGGCAAAATTAGCAAGAGCAAGTTACGCAAATGCTTTGCATTTATTTCCACCCAAGGAAAATGAGTGGATTTCACGAACAGAAATTTGCAGTTCCATAACAGGAGATAATCTGTATGAAGCGTGGAAGATTTCAGATGAATTTTTCAGACACAACACCTCCAATGGTTGGATTGAAAAAAACAGGCACGTACAAGACATCGATTGGATGAAAGAAACGCTCAATGAACTTATTTTATCAGGATTCTATTCCCAAAAAGGTTTTGAAGGGAGTGTAAATACCATTAAAGAAGCTGTCTTAACTCAACAAATGAGTGCCTTTGAAGCGGCTGAAAAGCTATACCAACAATTTTCAAGATGAACAGATAATATAATGAAAAAATACAAAGCGATCTCTAATAGACGAAATTTCAGGCTAGCAGAAGATAACAATCTTCTCGGTGAATTAGTTTACTCAAAATGGGGTTCGTTAAATGCAGTCATAAACCTCATTGATAACACCGAAAATAAATTTAAATCAAAAGGGATTTGGAATCAAAAAATTGAGCTGTTTAATAATGATAAAAAATTGTTAGAGCTAAAAATGGGTTGGAAAGGCATAAAAATTCAAACTCAATTTGAAAACAATGTAAGTAATTATCTCCTTAAAAACATTGGTTTTTTTAGTAATAAATTCACTCTATTAGACTCAGATAAAACTGAATTAGTTGAGATAAAATCTGATTTTCAGTGGAAAAAACTTCGTTACGATTATGACATTACGAC
This sequence comes from Lishizhenia tianjinensis, assembly GCA_945863425.1. Lineage (GTDB taxonomy): Bacteria > Bacteroidota > Bacteroidia > Flavobacteriales_D > Crocinitomicaceae > UBA952. The sequence continues at coordinate 1,155 of CAMBBW010000231.1, read as the reverse complement.
CACTACTGAATTTGACAAATTAGAAAATGACAAAATGTTGTTGTTCGCAATAATTTATGGTATTAATTACCGAAATACATCAATGGCAGCTGCCGGTGGAGCAACATAATTCAAAAGGGAATCGGAAAATTCCAAAACCGATTTCTAGAAATTTGGAAAGAAAAAATAAAAAACTGGTGTTCACCGAATCTGATAAAAATTCGAGTCAATTCCTCGTTGAATAGTTAGTAAAAACTGGTCAATATCGCCTATCATATCACCATAAGACTTTTCATAAACGTATCCAGAAAATGTTTCTTTTGTTCCAAGGAAAGTTCGGATTGAAACGCCGGTTCCTCCCGTTAAGGAAGTTTCACTTTCTTGCTTTTTATTATTTATTCCACAGGTAAAAAAATCAGCTTTACATTGCTCCCATTTATTTGGAGGTATTTTAATGATTGTATCTTGAAGAATCTTATTGTAGGAATCAACAATAAACTGAATACTATCTTTGGTAATGACCCACTTGAAATTTCTTTGATAATCAGGAGAAACAGATTTATCATGAAAATGGTACTCTATTTTATCAAAATCCAATTGTTCGGCTGGATTTGAAGTTGAATTAATTTCCTTTTGATCGGTTGCATTTGAAGTTGAATTAATTTCCTTTTGATCGGAGCACGAGAAAATATAAAACACACCAAAAATAAGTAGGAATTTTTTCATTAATAAAATTTATACGAAAATAGTTCAATTAAATCAATAAGAACACGATTAACTATTTTGATTATAATCTAATCTTTATTTTGATTGTTTTTTCGTATATTCATATAAAAATAGAACGATGGAAATAGAACAAATCAAAAAAAGCATCCTTGAAATCAGAGGAAAGAAAGTAATGCTAGACATGGATTTAGCAATAATCTACGAAGTAGAAACAAGAGTTTTAAAACAAGCAGTCCGCAGAAACATCGATCGATTTCCGGATGATTTTATGTTTGAATTGACAAAAGAGGAATGGGATTCTTTAAGATCACAAATTGTGATGTTTAAAACCGGAAAAGGAAATTTTCCAAAATACCTCCCATTTGCTTTTACCGAGCAGGGAGTTGCTATGCTTAGTGCAGTGTTAAATTCAAAACGTGCTGTTCAAACAAGCATTCTCATTATACGTGC
>CAMBBW010000230.1 GCA_945863425.1 Lishizhenia tianjinensis | reverse complement strand
CAAAGCGCTGTCAATTTTCGAAAATGAGTCATTGTTCCATCCATTGAATACAAGGATTCTACAACCACATATACCACCTGATCTTCAAACTTTCTAAGTTGACGCTCTAAATCAGTATAATCGTGATGTTTGAAAGCAAATGAATCCGCAAATGACAAACGCATTCCCTCTTTTGCACTGGCATGAATTCTTTCATCGTAAAGAATTACGTCGCCTCGTTGAGGTACAGAACTCAGTAAGCCTAAATTTGCTGCATAGCCTGAATTAAAAACTAAAGCCGATTCAGCATTAAAATGGGTTGCTAAAAAATTCTCGCAATTTACCGCCTCGAGTGAATTTCCAGAAATCAAGCGAGAACCAGTCGAACCTTTTAAATTGAGTTGAATAGTATTATTTCGAGCGAAACCTAAATAATCATTTGAATAAAAATCAATACCTGATTCACTACTACTTAATTCACGAAATGTACCAAGATGCTGGCGTTTATTCAGTTTATCAAGGAGTTTTTGATGCATTTACAAAGATTCAACTGAGGTCACTTTTCGAGGTTCAAAACCTTCTTGAATCGCATTTTCTCGAGCTAACTTCAATTCAGCTTCACGTTCTTCTTCTTTTCTCTTACGCGCTTCAATTTGAGCATCCGGCATACTAACTGGTTGAACACCATCTTTGAATGGCTCTTTTGGCACCAAGCCTAAAATATCGAACATTTCTTTGTCTTCGTTGAATTCTGGATTTGGTGTAGTCAACAATTTATCTCCAGCAAAAATAGATCCCGCACCGGCCATAAAACACAATGCTTGTCCTTCCATATTCATTTTTGTTCTTCCCGCAGATAAACGTACGATTGCTTCTGGAAATAAAATTCTTGTAGTTGCAACCATGCGAATCATTTCCCATTGTTCAATAGGTTTTTGATCTTCAAGCGGCGTACCTTCAACCGCCACAAGTGCATTAATCGGAATAGATTCAGGAGGAGTTTCCATTTTCATGTAGCTCATCAATAAACCAATACGATCTTCCACTGCCTCACCCATTCCAATTATCCCACCAGAACAAACGGATATTCCTGCTTTTCTGGCGTTTTCAATCGTGTTTAATCGATCTTCATACTCTCTGGTTGAAATGACATCTCCGTAAAATTCGGGCGATGAATCCAAATTGTGATTATAAGCAAACAAACCTGCATTTTTCAAACGCAACGCTTGATTTTCGTTCATCATTCCTAGTGTGCAACACACTTCCATTCCAAGATTATTCACCTCTTGCACCATTTCAACTACATTATCAAAATCTTTGTTGTCGCGCACTTCTCTCCACGCAGCCCCCATACATAAACGAGATGAACCATTTGCTTTAGCATTTTTAGCTTGTTCAATAACCGACTCAACAGTCATCAGCTTGTGCGCCTCCACATCTGTATTATAGCGTGCAGCCTGAGGACAATATCCGCAATCTTCAGAGCATCCACCTGTTTTAATGCTCAGCAAAGAAGACATTTGAACTTCACGCGGATCATGAAACTGACGATGAATAGTGGCCGCTTCAAAAACCAATTCCAATAAAGGTTTATTATATAAATCAAGAAGTTGTTGCTTGGTTTGATAGGCTGGATTCACTTTCATGTTTCGAATTTTGAAGTACAAATATAAGGATTGTTACTAGGAAGGGAAGGGTACAATAAAAAAAAGAGGCCACCGAAGTAACCTCTTTTTATTTAAACAAACAACAACAAACAAATTCTTAACTATCTGAAACAGCTATTTTAGGAATATTTTCGTGCCTTTTGGCAAATGTTGATCGGGTGTAGTACTGTTGTTTTTTCGTAAAAGCGTTTTTAATCGAATACCTTTTTCTTGAGAGATTTCACGCAATGTTTTTTTCTCTTTCAAAACCATTTGCTTTTCCGTTTTCGATTTCCAACTTTTTGGTTGCAAATAAATAATATCTCCCGGCACTAAAAATTCTTTGTCTGGATGGAAATTATTATAACGTCTTAATAGCGCGGTTGAAATTCCAAATTCTTGAGAAACTTTAAAGAAGGTGTCTCCTTTCCTAGCAACGATATATCTTACTCCATTGGCGTTTATACTCTGCAGATGTGTTTTTGACACTACAGTATTTTCTCTAGAAACAAGTGGCGAAGAAACTCTTTGTGAATCATATTGATTCAGTTTTTCATCTTCAATTAATTTTATGAGTGCTTCGGCATAGGTTGAACTTGTTGCATAACCCGCATCCTTCAATCCTTTTGCCCAATTTTTATAATCTGATGATTTATAATTAAATAAAAAAGCATATCGCTGGTGTTTCTTTAAAAAAGCACTATGATCTAAATAAGATTCCTTGGCATTTTTATATACCCGAAAACATTCATTTTTAGCATCATCATCCTGATACATTTTTTCACCCTCCCACCCATGACATTTAATGCCAAAATGATTATTTCCTTCCTTGGCTAATTTTGAATTCCCATTTCCGGATTCCAAAATACCTTGAGCCAACGTAATACTCGCAGGAATTCCATGTACATTCATTTGTTCGATAGCAACCATTTTCCAAGCAGAGATATATTCCGATCGCGAAATCGTTTTTTCACTCGCTGCTGCACGAAAGACGGTTAGAACAAATAATATGTGAATTGTTATTTTCATAAGGTTTCAACAGGACAATACGCAACTTATCCTAGTTTCGTTACATTTTACACAGCCAAATTTTGGTTTTTAATGCGAACCTTAATGAAACCAATCAAAATTGACTAGAAATTAGTAATTTTGACACCCTAGAAACAAACAGAATGACTCCATCCTTTCATGAGCTAACCATCAGTGACCTTCGACGTGAAACGGAGGATACCGTATCCATCGCTTTCTCCATTCCGGAATCGTTAAAAAGTGATTATCATTTTCAATCTGGCCAATATTTAACGTTACGTTCTACCATTGACGGAAAAGATACGCGTAGATCCTATTCCTTGTGCTCTTCTCCATTTGAAAACGAATGGCGTGTTGCAATAAAACAAGTAGAAAATGGAGTTTTCTCTACCTATGCCAATCATGACCTAAAGAAAGGTGATGTCCTTCAGGTGATGACTCCAATGGGTAATTTTAAAGTAGAAACCAATACTACTGCTAAAAAATCGTATGTTCTGTTTGCCGCTGGAAGTGGTATCACCCCTATTCTATCGATTATAAAAACTGTTTTAC
>CAMBBW010000229.1 GCA_945863425.1 Lishizhenia tianjinensis | reverse complement strand
GTTGACAGATGAAGAAGTGAAGAAAGGATATATTTTGACCTGTCAAGCCCATCCAACCAGTGAAAACGTAACCATTTCTTTTGATGCCTAAAACGATTGTTATTGTTGGAGCAAGCCGAGGAATTGGTTTTGAAATGGTGAAGCAATTTGCTGAGGCTGGACATTCTGTTTTTGCCCTGTCGCGAGATCTTTCCAAAATGAATGATGCTTTCAAGGAGTATGAAACGGTTCATCCCATTGCATTTGATTTATCCCAGGAGGTAAGCGAACAAGTACAGGTACTTTCAGAAAAAATGGGTGTAATTGATATTCTCATCAACAATGCAGGTTATTTGGTGAATAAACCATTTGAAACCATTTCCCACGAAGATTTTCAGTTATCGTATCAAATAAACGTGATTGGAGTAATGGAAACGGTTCAAGGGTTTTTACCTTCGTTTCATCCAGATGCTCACATCCTAAATATCAGTTCCATGGGAGGTTTTCAAGGTTCAATGAAATTTGCTGGATTGAGCGCCTACTCCACTTCCAAAGCGGCATTGTGTAGTTTTACAGAACTCTTTTCAGAGGAATATAAAGAAACTAACCTTTCCATGAATTGTTTGTGTTTGGGAGCTGTGCAAACAGAAATGTTGCAAGAAGCTTTCCCAGGTTATGAGGCACCAACCACACCAGATCAAATGGCAGCATTTATCGTAGATTTCGCGCTGAATGGCAACCGTTTTTTCAAAGGAAAAATATTACCCGTTTCGTTGAGTACTCCTTGATGGTGTAAGATTTTATTTATCACATACTTTTATGATTTTTTCTTTAAAAGCAAATGTTTTTTAACGATTCCGTTTGCTCATAACAAACGCTTTTTGCTATTTTCGTTTGCTGAAAACAAATGGTTTTAATAAATTTCGTTTGTTTATACCAAATGGTTTTGTTATTTTTGTTCTTGAATTACTAATTGAAGAGGCATGGACAAAGATCTTTATCGCTATAATCCTTGGTGGGAAGATGATTTTGAGAAATTAACTATCTTGAAGGAACGAACTGATTTCCGGAAGAGATTACTTCCAAATCTAACCAATAGACAAGTGGTTTTTCTAACAGGCCTGAGGCGCATCGGAAAGACAAGTCTTATGAAATTAAGCATTAAACACTTGATTTTTGAGCAAAAATTCCCAGCAAAAAATATTCTATACGTCAGTTTAGATGATTACTTATTGCAAGGAAAAACGATTTTAGAAATCGTTGAATATTTCCGTGAAATGAATGCTTTGAGCATTAAGGATAAAATCTATTTGTTCTTGGATGAAATAACGTTTTGTCCAAACTACGAGCAACAACTAAAAAACTTGTACGATGCTGGTAATGTTAAAGTAATTGCCTCTTCTTCCAGTGCATCTTTATTAAAATCTCAAAGTGGCTTGCTTACGGGAAGATCTATAACGTTTGAAGTTTTGCCTTTGAATTACGAAGAATTCCTTGATTTTAGAAATATTAAAATCGCCAAATCAGATGCTCATTTACACGAAACTTATTTTAAGGAATATCTCGTAAAAGGTGGAATTCCTGAGTACGTTTTGACGAATGATGATGCGTATATCCGGGAATTAATGGACAATATCATCTACAAAGATATTGCGGCAGTACATGGGATTCGTCAGATCAGTGTGTTGAAAGACTATTTTCTATTACTGATGGAACGGAGTGGAAAAACATTGAGCATCAATAAAATCGCTAAAATACTTGGTATTTCTACGGAATCTTCTAAAAGGTATTTTGACTTGTTTTGCGATACATTCATTATTTATCCGGTTTCACGACATGGAAAATTGAACGAACAACTTGTTTCTCCAAAGAAAATTTATTGCTGCGATACTGGAATTAGAAATTATTATACGGGTGAACGAGATTGGGGCGCTATGTTTGAAAATTATGCTTTTTTGAGCTTGAAACAGTTGAATTTGAAATACATCTACGAAAACACAATTGAACTGGATTTTTATTCAGAATCTAAACTATTGATTGAATGCAAATTCCACAACGAAGAATTATCCAAAAAACAGCAAATCTTGTTTGATAAGGTGGAAGCAAAAGAAAAGTTTATCGTTCGAAATTACAAGGATGTACAGGAGGTGGTAAAATTAGTTAGGAGTTAAGTTATTATTCGCTTGGATTTGGAATTGTAAAGAATTCTTGAAATACAATTATAATTAGAATCAGTTTTTTGGATTATGTTTTCTTGGATTATAAACGCTTTCACTCGTGTTTAACTGACCAAAATCAAAGGTTACTTCAAAAATATCAGAAAGCGAAACATCAAGAGCAGCTGCAATTTTAGCGTACGTTAGTAATTGTGGATTCGAACGACCATTCTCAATAACAGATAAATTTGAAGACTCCATTCCAATGCGGTAAGCCAAATCACGTAGAGAAAGTTTCTTGGACTTTCGTAATTCTCTTATTTTATCTCCAACCAAACGCAATAAAACTTCATCTGTATTTTTCGCCATGTTGGCAAATTGTTTGATTTTTCACCATAATTAGTTATGTATATACATAACTTTCATATATTTGCATAAACTAAAAAGAATTAACCATGAAAAAACAAGTATTAATCGCCTTTGCAGTTGGGCTTTGTATTACTGCGAGTGTGATGGCACAGGTCCCCAACTATGTACCGACGAATGGTTTGGTTGGTTATTGGCCGTTTAATGGGAACGCCAACGACGAAAGTGGAAGTGGAAATAATGGAACGGTAAATGGAGCTACGTTGACCACAGATCGATTTGGAGTAGCGAATAAGGCATATAGTTTTGATGGTGTGGATGATTTTGTTAATGTAGCATATAATAATAGTTTTAATAGTTTTCCGATATCCATCAATTTATGGGTGAATACGAATAGTAATCAAAGATCAGGAATTGTTAATTTTTATGAAGGATGTTCTAACAATGGTTGGGCTATTACGTCAACAACTGGACAAAGTTTTTCAGCTTATTACTTCTCTTCAAATGGCAGTTACATAAACTTAGATAATAATTCAATATTATTAAATGGATCCTGGAAAATGATTACTACCGTTTTTCAGTCGGATTCATGTTTTAGATATATAAATGGAATATTGGTAGATGCATCCTCTTTTAATTTTTTAAATCAAAATGCAAATTCGAGCTCAACTAATACAAACCTTACATTTGGAAAAATGATTGAATCAGCTT
>CAMBBW010000228.1 GCA_945863425.1 Lishizhenia tianjinensis | reverse complement strand
TCGACGTAGAGACTGCTAACATGATAAAGTTTATCGATGAGATAAAAATTGATATCATGAAAAAGAGTGGAGAAGCTGTTGACACTGAAAAAAACCAAGACAAGGAAACAATTGTCTGGAAAAAATATTTAGCAACTGATAAACTACGTCCTTCACGATTGAATTTGATGGCTGTTCAAGCTAAGGATCAATATGATGTTCCCATGCACGAGATTATTGGCGAAGAAATCAATAATCCAGCGGCTGATAAAGTAGGGATGAAATTGTGGAAAATGTATAATGGTTTTCGTGCTAGTGTTGTAGAAACATTGGGTACTTACCACGACAAAATAGACTCTGTTTCTGGAAAAGGAATGGGTGCTCCAAAGTTTGTGGTTAAAACATCCCCGATTAACAAGTATAAGGACAATAAAGATTTGGATGCACAAGTGAATGCAATGTTAGACAAAACCCAATGTAACAAAGAAGACAGAGGTGTTTTGAAACAGTTGTACATGGAGTTAACCAAAGAAGAACGTTTTGAAGAAGTTAATGACGTAAAAAACGTACATTGGATTGGTAAAACGTTTGACCATTCCCCATTGGTTGCTGCTTTAGCTTCATTGACTGCTATGCAATTGGAAGTCTTAAATGCACGTGCTACTGCTGCTGGTTATTTGGCGAGTAAAGTAGTAACTGCTGAATTTTCCTTCAATAAGTTGATTGCATTGGCTACAGCTACACCAAGTGTTGTTTCTCCAGGAGATCCAATTGAAATTAGTGTTGTTATGGGTGCTTATGACTCAGACAACCAACCAACTGTAACCGGTGGAAGTTTTACCGTTGCAAATGGTATGGGTGTTATGAAAACAACTGCAGGATCAGCAGATATGACATTTTCTGGAACAATCGCAATCAAATCACGTTCTGGAGCTGTTAAAGAAGAGAAATGGGAAACAAAAGTGGGTGTTCTAACTTCTGAAAAAGAAGCTTCAATCGAAACACCAGAAATGCAAGTTTTCTATGAAGGTATTCCAATTGAATTGAAAGCGTCTGCAACAGGTATGTACAAGAATGTTCGTATGAGTGTTCCATCACCTTACAAAGCTGCTATCGGAAGTGCTGGATCAATTGTAACGGTAACTTTATCTGGAACTGACTCTAAAGGTAGTTCTGTGAGTTTAGGTTCAAAGAAATTCACTGTGAAAAAAGCGCCTAAACCTAATTTGTATTGGGGTGGAGTTGAAGACGGTGGAAGAGCTAACAAAGGTGCTGGTGCATTGGCTTGTAGATATGGAGATAACGTTCCATTTTTACCATCTAAAGGTAGTTTTTCAATCCTAAGTTATAGTATTACTATTCCGGGAATTAAAGGAAGTTTAGAGGGTTCTGGAGGTTCGATTTCTGGAGCGCATTTAAATATTTTGAAAGGAGCTCCTCCAGGGAAAATTGCAATTCAAGTGCGTTACACTGGTACTAGTCCTGGTTTAGCTACCTCAATGTTTACTATTTAATATTGATTATTATGAAAACTCTTTTCAATTTATTAGTTGTTTGTTTAGTTGGTTTTACAACCTTTTCACAAGGCGGTATAGGACCTTCAAATGTAATAATACCTAATGGTCAGCCAGCCTCTGGAGTGATTGACGGTGTCTATGAAAAGAGGGACGTTTTAGCGAAGAAAAGAGCAATTCCAGTTGAACACGTTAGGGAAAGTGATTACATCTGGGGAAAAAGAACATGGAGTTATATTGATTTACGTGAGAAAATTAATCACCCATTGTACTATCCTCATGAAACTATGAAACCAACTTCTGGCGAAATTCTGCAAACTGCACAAGGTCGTTATAGTCTTTTCTTTGTATTGAGAAATGCTATGCTTAATGGACAAATAATGGGTTATGCTGATGGTCTTGAAAAAAATCTATCTAAAGGTAATTTTGATGAAAGGATTGGAGGGGATGCATGTATTGACCCTGCCAAAAGGGATTATGCTTTATCCGCTGAGAATGATGCGAAGTATCAAACTGATATTAATAACATGATTGGTACGGTTAAAGCAGATGATCAAGCATCTCCAAAAACTTTAGTGGTAGGTGGTAATGCAATTCCAGTTTATTACAAAATAGGTAAACCAATAGTTGATAAGGTGGGTATGACCGCTGACGTTTTTGATCCTTCATCTGAGACTACTGATGCCACCGAGGCTGAAAAAGATCCAGCTGGCTTTCCTGCTCAAGTTTCATATAAATTAGAAATACCAAATTTTTACCAACCCAATCAAATCGTTAAATATTTGTTGAAAGAAGATTGGTTCTTTGACAAAGAACGGTCGGTATTGGATGTTCGAACTATTGGAATGGCACCTGTAATTATTGATAGCGCATCATCTAAAGAAAAAATCTTATTTTGGGTATATTTCCCACAAGTACGCGATGTGCTAAAAAACTATTATGCGTATGATGCTAAAAGCACCGTTGGTGGAAATACATTCGATCATTTGTTCATGACACGCAGATTCAATGCAGTTGTGTATAAAGAATCATCTTTGTATGACAGAAAAGTAGAAGATTACCGTTTTGGTACTGATGCCTTGTATGAGTCTGATAAAGTGAAAAACACTATTCGAACGTTTGAACATGATGTTTGGAACTTCTAACAAACAAAAATAAAATTTAAACCAGCTTCGGCTGGTTTTTTTATGCTATCAAGTTTTGTTAAATCCTTCATCAATTAGGTGTGGTCCATTTTCTGCTGCAAAAACGGCTAATACATCGCATCGTTCATTTTCTGGATGACCAGCATGACCCTTTACCCAATGAAATTCAATTTTAAATTGCGGATGCAATAGTAAATATCGCTCCCATAAATCTTGATTTTTCTTTCCTTTAAATCCTTTGGTTTTCCAATTAAAAACCCAACCCTTGGAAATTGATTCAATTACGTATTTTGAATCAGAAAATACATGAACTGGAAATTGATTCGTTTTAATACTTTCTAAACCAATAATCAAGGCTAATAATTCCATCCGATTGTTTGTTGTCAATGTATAGCCGCCATTTATTTCTTTTTTCTTTCCCTGAAATTCAAGTACAATGCCATATCCGCCCGGTCCGGGATTTCCTTTGCAAGCTCCGTCTGTATATAAATTAATGCGCATTATTTCTTAATTCTTGATGGATTGGCACTTAAAAATGTCGCCCAACCTTTACCTTTATCTTTGTTGTTTTCTCCAATTCCTTTCGAA
>CAMBBW010000227.1 GCA_945863425.1 Lishizhenia tianjinensis | reverse complement strand
CAAAGCGATAGCAGCGCAATACAGAGTACAAGGAGTTCCAACCTTTATTCTTTTTAAGTCTGGCGAGAAAATCTGGCGAGAAAGTGGTGCTTTTCCTTTATCTGTTTTAGAAGGAAAAATCAAACCTCATTTTTAGGATTTTCTTTTTTAAATTTTCTTTCTGCAAAATACCAAATTGATCCGCTGTATATTAATCCGGCAATTATGCCTGAAAGAATAAGAGCAATGAAATTAATCTTATTACCATCTATTTGGATGAGGGTAAAGGGTAAACCAAAAAGTAAAAGTCCTCGAATTAAGAAAAAATTAAGGAACCCTCTTTTTCGTATTGATTCCCAATTTTCTTTTCTGAATTTCATTATTTCGAAAATAACTTAAGTGATAAACTCAATTTTTCACGGATTTCAGTTCGGTCAATGATATAATCTAAAAAACCATGTTCTAACAGAAACTCTGAAGTTTGGAAACCATCTGGTAAATCTCTACCTATTGTCTCTTTCACTACTCGTGGACCTGCAAATGCGATTAAGGCTCCTGGTTCAGCAATATTGATATCTCCAAGCATGGCAAATGAAGCAGTTACTCCACCAGTTGTTGGGTCGGTCAAATAAGAAATGTAAGGCAATTTCTTTTCAGCCAATTGACCTAATTTGCCAGAAACTTTAGCCATTTGCATCAATGAAAAACCAGCCTCCATCATTCGTGCTCCCCCCGATTTTGAAATAATCATAAACGGACAGTTGTGTTTAATCGCTTCATCAATCGCTCTACTTATTTTCTCTCCCATAACAGCCCCCATGGAACCACCAATAAAAGCAAAATCCATTGCAGCAACAACAAAATCATGTCCATCCAATTTCCCATGAGCAGTACGAACAGCATCTTTTAATCCAGTCGCTTTTTGAGTTGAACTAACACGATCTACATATTTTTTAGTGTCCTCAAATTCTAAGGGGTCGCCTGAAGTTAACTTTGGATCTAGTTCTTTGAATTTTTTTTCATCAAAGATCAAATTGAAGTAATCACCCGCACTAATTCTTTCATGATGGGAACATCGATCACAAACAAAATTATTCTTAGCGAAGTCATCTGAAGTAAAAAGAGTTTTACAATTTGAGCATTTAACCCACAACCCTTCTGGTGTTTCCATTTTTTCTTTTGTCGAAGTGGTAATCCCCTCCTTATTTCGTTTAAACCAACTCATTATTTTTAATTTTAATCAGCAATTATTTAGCTAAACTATTCACATTATTCAAATCAGAAAATGCTTTTTCTAACCGTTTAATAAAGGTCAATTCTGATTCTCTAATCCATTTGCGCGGATCATAAAATTTCTTGTTCGGTTGATCATCGCCTTCTGGATTACCAATTTGTGTATGCAAATAATCAATTTTAGTGGAAATATAATCCCTTGTACCCTCAGTATATGCAAATTGCAAATCCGTATCAATGTTCATTTTTATGACTCCATAAGAAATAGCTTCTCGTATTTCCTCTAATGTTGAACCGGAACCACCATGAAAAACAAAATCTACTGGATTACTCTCCGTTTTAAATTTTTGTTGTACGAAATCTTGAGAATTTTTTAAAATCACCGGAGTCAGTTTCACATTACCTGGTTTATAAACCCCATGAACATTCCCAAATGCAGCGGCAATCGTAAATCGAGGAGAAATCTTCATTAATTCCTCGTACGCAAAAGCAACTTCTTCCGGTTGAGTGTAGAGTTTTGAAGAATCAACATCTGAGTTATCCACTCCATCTTCTTCACCACCAGTAATCCCTAATTCTATTTCCAAAGTCATCCCCATTTTAGACATTCTCTCCAAATAATGTTTACATATTTCCAAATTGTCAACCAAAGGTTCCTCTGATAAATCAATCATGTGGGAACTGTATAATGACTTCCCTGTTAAGGCAAAGTGTTTTTCACTCGCATCCAGTAAACCATCTATCCAAGGCAATAAATTCTTTGCACAATGATCTGTATGTAAAATCACAGTAGCGCCATACGCTTCCGCTAGAGAATGAATATGTTGTGCTCCTGCAATCCCTCCTAAAATAGCCGATTGCTCATTCGCATTTGACAACCCCTTTCCTGCGTTAAATGAGGCTCCTCCATTTGAAAATTGGATAATCACAGGAGAATTTAACTTTGCGGCAGTTTCCATTACTGCATTTACCGTACTTGAACCAGTAACATTAACAGCAGGTAATGCATACCCATGTTTTTTAGCGTGTTGAAAAATGGCTTGAACTTGATCGCCCGTTGCAACTCCCGAATTGATTGACATATGAATCTATTTTGTAGACAAAGATAATACTTTGAATCATTTCATTACCATAGAATCCATGGATAATTTTGTTTAAATCCATTTAGTAACCATTCGGTATTTTCATCCAATTTTAATTCTGTTTCAGACTGATGTGAAAAGCGTTTCCTGATTTGTCTGATTTGATTTATTGTGGATTTTGTTTCATCGGTAAAATAAACTTCGGAAAAACGTTTCCAAACATAGTCAATAGCTTCTTCATTTGGATGCACTCGATCTTGCTTAAAAAAACGATAGTCGCGCAATTCATCCAAAACAATTTCATAGGATGGGAAATAACCTACATTTCTTTCAGTAATCAATTCAGATACAACCTCGATTAATCGAGCTTTACTTCTCGTGTTTTCGATAACCCCATCTCGGGTATGTCTTACAGGACTTACGGTAAATAAAATTCTTAAATTGGGATTAAACTCGTTTAAAACACCAAGAACTGATCTCCACAAAGACACAATTTCAGTTTGTCCGGCTAACTCTTTTTGAAAAAGATTTCCTGGTTTTTTGTGACAATTTGCTACAACCTTTGTTGAATCTAGTTTATAGACAAAAGCAGTCCCAAAAGTTACGATTATCAATCCTGACTTGGACAAATGATGGCGCAATTGTTCGCGTTTCCGCAAAATTAAATCCGTTATTTCCACGTGTGAAGCTCCAACTATTTTGGTCGATGCTTCCCAGGAATAAAAATTATTATCCCTTTCTAAAACCGCTATTTCGTTTGATGTATTGATTGCATTTAGCACTTGCTGAGCCAATGAAATAGGATTGAATATTGTACCCAATGGATTTACTACAGTTTCGAATCCAGACAACTTCGCTTGCGAACCAATTTCATCTGAAAAACAACTGCCTAAAAATGTGAGAGCATGTGAATGATTTATTTTATGCTTAGACGGTGACAGCAATAAAGGTAAAAAAAACTGGTTCACCTAGTTCA
>CAMBBW010000226.1 GCA_945863425.1 Lishizhenia tianjinensis | reverse complement strand
CTTCCGCCATTCGTTTGGTTAGCGTAGTTACCAATGTTCTTTCATTCACTGCTATTCTGCGTTGAATTTCCTCCATCAAATCATCAATTTGATTTAAACTTGGACGCACCTCAATAACAGGATCCAATAAGCCAGTTGGCCGAATAACTTGTTCTACGACAATTCCTTCCGAATGGAGTAATTCGTAATCTGCGGGGGTGGCTGAAACATAAATTACTTGATTCATCATGCCTTCAAATTCTTCAAATCTCAACGGTCTATTGTCTATTGCCGCTTGTAATCGAAACCCATAATCGATCAAATTGATTTTTCGAGCCCGGTCACCTGCATACATTCCTCGGACTTGCGGAATGGTAACATGGCTTTCATCAACTACTAACAGAAAATCTTTCGGAAAATAATCGATTAAGCAAAACGGTCGTTCTCCTGGTTCTCGACCATCAAAATAGCGCGAATAATTTTCAATACCAGAACAATATCCCAATTCACGAATCATTTCTAAATCGTAGGAAACTCTTTCTTCTAATCGCTTCGCTTCAAATACTTTTTTTTCTTCTTTGAAGTTTTCAACCTGGAGAACCATATCTTCAAAAATGAGATCTACAGCTCTTTTGGTATTTTCCGGACTTGAAACGAAAATGTTTGCGGGATAAATATTTATTTCTTCATATATTTCAAGTACGGTGCTTGTTTCAGGATCGAAAGCTGATATTTTCTCAATTTCATCGCCCCAAAATTCAACACGTAATCCATAATCAGCGTAGGCAAGGTAGATTTCGATTGTGTCGCCTTTAACACGAAAACAACCTCTTTTGAAATCAATATCAGTAGCTCGTTGGTACAAATTTTCAACTAAACGAAAGAGGAATTTGTTTCGAGAATAGATTTCACCTTTCTTGATATATAAAATACTTTTTTGAAATTCATCGGGATTTCCAATACCATAAATGCAAGAAACGGAATCAACAACCAAGACATCTTTACGGCCAGACAATAGGGCAGAGGTAGCTGATAACCTTAATTTTTCTATTTCATCATTAATCTGAAGGTCTTTTTCAATATATGTATCAGTCGTTGGTAAGTAAGCTTCCGGTTGGTAATAATCATAATACGACACGAAATATTCAACTGCATTGTTTGGGAAAAACTGTTTAAACTCCCCATACAACTGAGCAGCAAGTGTTTTATTATGCGATAAAATTAATGTTGGCCGATTGATTTCTTGAATAACATTAGCAATCGTAAAGGTTTTTCCACTTCCTGTTACGCCTAGTAAGGTTTGAGCTTGTGTTTCCTGCTTTATGCCAGCTACCAACTGACGAATTGCCTCGGGCTGGTCACCAGTAGGTTGAAAATCAGAAACTAAATGAAAATCCATACTTCAAAAGTACATCTTTTACCAGTATTAATCTAGGATTTAAGGTAAGAAAAATAAGCATCTAGTACCGTTGAATTTTCTTCTCTTGGTGTTTTAATTTCTACCAATTTTGGCCTTCCATTGGTGGATGGCGTGAAAAAATCAGCAAATATGGATTGTGTATCTTCTAACGAATCTGCTGATTGATAGTTAATCGAATACGATTCACAAATTCCTTTTGCATCGGTTGAATGCGTTGCTTCAAAGTAGGTATCTCGTTGTGGAGAAGTACTCGGTCCAGCAATAATTCTAAAAATACCCCCACCTGAATTATTTAATAATAGAATATGTAAATTCTCGCCTAAATAGCTATTCCAAAAGGCATTACTATCATAAAAAAACGAAATATCACCCGTTACTAAAACATGAAGTTTTCCTTGATTAGCAACCGAAGCGCCAACTGCTGTACTACTGCTACCATCAATTCCACTTGTTCCACGATTACCTCGATATTCAATTCCACCTATCGGGTCAAATAACTGACAATAACGAACAACAGAGCTATTGGCCATGTGTAAAACCGAGTTAGTTGGTATATATTGAAATAATACATCAAAAACGCGTAAATCTGAATGGGGCAACTGATCAAATAGTTCGTTCGCTTTATCTTTGGCTAAAATGTCTTTTTGCTGCCACAAGGCACCGTAGTTAATCGTGTTTTTTGGATATTCTAACGCGTTCGTTTGATGAAAAAATTCAACGGGATGCATTTTAAAAACATGAGTAACGCACTGGTAGGTATCCATATTAGGAAATGAATAACCAATTTTCCAATGTTGTTTTGGTGAGTGTTTTCGGAGAAAGGATTTAATCTTTTTAGAAACAACGGCACCACCCAGTGTAATCAAAATATCAGGTTTAAAATCAGCAATTTTATCGTCTGAAATCATATTCAATGCGCGATCTACACAATGCACAAAGTTTGAATGAGTAATATTTGAGGTATTTTCCACAAGTACTGCAACATTCGAATTGAACGAAAAACGAGTTATTAATTCCTGTAATTGATTATTCTCCGTCATTTGACCACATAAAACCAATATTTTGGACGAAAGAGAGTTTTTAATTTTTTCTTGTGTTTCTGCCTGAAACATTGAATTGAAAGAAACTTCTTCTCTTTTATCAAAAGGAGTTACTGAAATTTCTGATGTATCATACAACGGTTCATGCAATCCAACATTGATATGGATAGGACCCTTCCAATCATTCAATGCCTGTAAAAAGGCGGTGTTTAATTCGCGTTTAGCAAACCACTGATATTCCTCGGATGTTTGATCATCAGTCAGGTCTAAAAAATAGTTCACGTGATCTTTGAGCACATTTTCTTGCCGAATAGTTTGTCCATCTCCTTGATCTACCCAAGCTTTTGGACGATCTGCTGAAAGGACAATTAATGGTAATTCCCGATAAAACGCTTCTGAAACAGCAGGTGAAAAATTTTGAATTGCCGAACCAGAGGTACAAACCAAAGCAACCGGTTCATTTAATTCGTCAATCATTCCAAGTGCGAAAAATGCGGCTGATCGCTCGTCATGCACAACAAATGTTTGAATCGTTGGGTGATTATCAAAAGCTATACTAAACGGGGCGTTACGAGAACCAGGACAAATAACGACACGCTTAATTCCAAATGCTACACAAGCGGAAACAATAGATTGTATTATTAATTTATTACTTGAGGTAATATTATTTAACATCTTGAATTACAGATAATAATGTTTTACTTTTTCTTTCAGTTTCTTCCCATTCATCTTCAACTATTGAATCTTTAGTGAACCCACCACCCAAATACAAACAAGCTGTATCGCTGAATAATTGACAACAACGCAAGTTAACATAAAGTTTAGTTTCAT
>CAMBBW010000225.1 GCA_945863425.1 Lishizhenia tianjinensis | reverse complement strand
GTAAAATCATTGAAATCAAAGATTTGCAAGACAGGTAATTCAATTCATTGAGGTAATTACCTCTTGCATGTGAGCATGAATTTGTTGGAGATTTTGAACGACCAGTTTCAACGCCGTTTGATCCTTTAGCATATTTTCTTCCGTTTTTTGAACTACCTCCCATTTACTTGAACAGGAATAAACACGCGAGATACCAGTCGTGGCTGACCTAAAAGCTGCGGCCGTTTGACTAAAATTTGTTTTAATTACTGTGAAATTTTTCTTTTCCTCATTCACTTTGAATAAATCATCATTCAAAATTTTACATTTTTCAGGTTGTGTTTTCGCTTTTTTGGTAATGACATCAATAATCTGACTTTCTTGAACTTTTAATTTTGAATATAATTCCTTTTCCTGACGGTTTAAACTATCTATCATTTGATTGAACTTTTTATTATATGTTTCAACATCTACATATTGAATAGCAGCAAACTCTTTTGAAGTAAATTTAGAAAAATCAACAGAAACCTTACTCAGCTCTTTTCCCTTTTTTTGGAAATCTTTTACTGCCGATTTCATATTCTTTTTTGTATTCTTAAATTTGACCCACTCTTCGGAATTAGATTGAATTTGTATTTTCCCTTTCGAATATTGAGCAAAATTATCATACTCATTATTTACCTTGGTCTTTATTGTATTTAATCCTTGAATGGTAGTTTCCATCGTTTTTAAATATTCGTTCGCTTTTTGAACCGTGGGTGAAACGGCATCACAATTCATCGCGTTGAAATTCGCTTGTGCCAAACCGATTTTAGATTGAATGGACGTACAATTCGTATTAACTTGCGAAACAGAAGATTTTAATTTTTGATCAATATCGTTCGTTTTATAATACACTGTGCAGGAAGTAAACAAAGAAAATAGAGCTCCGAAAAGAACACTAGATAATAAAAAAGATTTCATCGTAGTAAATTTTAAGCGAAAGTATGCAATAATTATTGAAGACTGGAATACAATAAAAAAAGTAGTTTATTTTTAGGATTGAATACCTAAGAACTCTTCATAGTTAGTATTTTTGTTTCAAAATAGAGCAATGGAAAATCGAAAATGGAAAACCATAAAATCGTACACAGATATCAAATTTGAATTCTACGAAGGAATCGCAAAAATTACTATTAATAGACCAAAGGTTTATAATGCTTTTCGACCAGAAACAAATATGGAAATGTTAGACGCAATGAATATTTGCAGGGAAACAAATGATATAAGTGTTGTAATACTCACAGGAGAAGGAGATAAAGCATTTTGTTCTGGTGGAGATCAAAACGTTAAGGGAGTTGGGGGATACATTTCCGAAAATGGCGTGCCAAGATTGAATGTACTTGATTTACATAAAGCAATTCGCTCCCTACCAAAGCCTGTTATTGCAATGGTTAATGGGTATGCGATTGGTGGCGGACACGTATTACATGTTGTTTGTGACTTAACAATAGCTTCAGAAAATGCTCGTTTTGGTCAAACAGGACCGAAAGTTGGGAGTTTTGATGGAGGCTTTGGATCAAATTATTTAGCACGTCACGTCGGACAAAAAAAAGCACGTGAAATTTGGTTTTTATGCAATCAATATACAGCAGAAGAAGCTGAAAAAATGGGATTGGTAAATAAAGTAGTCCCATTTACTGAATTAGAAAACACAACGATTGAATGGTGTAAAACCATTATGAAAAGAAGTCCACTAGCATTACGTATGATCAAACGAGCGATGAATGCGGAGTTAGATGGTCAACACGGTTTGATGGAATTTGCTGGTGACGCAACCCTATTGTATTATTTAACCGCTGAAGCGCAAGAAGGAAAAAATGCATTTTTAGAAAAAAGAGATCCTGATTTTCAGCAGTTTCCAAAATTTCCATGATAGATAAAATTACCTAGAGTAACTCGCATTACAAAAGATTATTTATTTCCCTGAACCAAAACCCAATCAACCCAGGCATCCAATTGCGCTGTTGTAGTTGGACGCAAAATTATTTCTCTTCTTAATTCAAGCAACTAGCGCATTTTTTATTCATACGCTTTATCAAATTACAGTTTAATGAATTTATCTTGAAATAGAATTGAACCGTCTTTAACACCTTGAATTAAATACAATCCATTTTCAAAACGCTGTACATCAAGAGTTAATATAGATCCATTTGAATAGCTTGAATGCATCAACTTACCTTGCAAGTTAAATATTTGCAAATTAAATGCATTTGAATTGGTTGAAATACTCAACTCATTTTTAACAGGATTAGGCCACAATTTAACAAACGATTTTTCGATTTCGATTTCACTAACTTGGACTGGATTACCACCGTTAACCATAAGTGCTCCACCAATACCGTCAACCTCACCATTGGAAGCATTCAAATCTATTGTAAAGTGAACAATTGTATCATAAGTTGGAGCAGTAACTTGAAATTCTAATGTGTCAATTTGGTCTGCTACCACTGTTCCGAGATAAACGGAATCTTGAATTGCATTAAATCCTCCTCCTATTTGGAATTTACCATAGACATTGTTAATATCGCTTTGACCAATATTTTTCACAACGGCACGAACGGTTTTCGTTTGACCGTAAACAAAAGGATTTTGTTCCAAAACACCCAGGTCCAGTAAATGAGGCTCTACTGGGATATTTTCAATTTCCACATTATAAAAAGAAAGAGAATCAAATAAGTCTAATCCATCTGCGATAATATCATTACCTATGAAAAGAATTGAGTCAATCAAAGAATTATCTGTGCTATCAATGATATAAGCCGAGAAAAAATTTGAAAAGCTTCTTCGTTTTGAACGATTATCTTCAATCCCACCTATGATTATTGAATTTGTGAAATTATCTCCATTACCCGACTGCAAGTGGTATTGTGGCGCAGCGGTAAGCATTTGTGCAGATGTAATGTAGTATTGCTTAGCTAGAACAGAATCCAAATAATATAAATTGATCATAGCATCGATTGCATTGGTTTGATCATTATTTTGAACAAAATCCATGGTGACTTGAAGTTGATTTTGATAATTAGTTAACGCGTCATTTAATGGTATCAATGAAATTGGTTGGTAATTATTGTCTGGAATCGTGTGAAGTGCCGGTATAAATGATTCATTTGCCGCTGTCAAGCTTTCAGCTTTTAAATAATACATCCTCATTCCTCCAAGTGCAACAGATGATGCTAATAGTCCATGTTTCATTACTTGTGCTGCAGTTCCCATTGATTTTAAAATCACCGCATAACCCAATCCGAAACCAGTAAAAGCTGCAATGGTGGACGCTGCATTAAATAAAGTTTCTGCTTGACCTGCAGCTT
>CAMBBW010000224.1 GCA_945863425.1 Lishizhenia tianjinensis | reverse complement strand
CTTTCAAGGAAAAATTATTTTTAATTTGAATTACTTCAATAAGCTTTTTGCTATATTTCCATAAAAATTTGTCTATTTCGTATATTGTATAGTTTGTATCGGATAAATTATAAAGGTTTAAGAATATTTCAAATGTGTTATAGAATTCAATGTAAGATTTAGGTGGTTTAAAGGAAATCTTACTAGCATTTTTATAACCGATATAAGCATTAATTAAAATCCAAACATAACTATCATAAATGGGTATTTCAAACGAACTATGAAAATGCACAAATTTAGATGCAAAGGATAAATTACGGCGTTTAAATGTTTTCCATTCAACAGTTGCTATTTCATCAACTAATATTTTATAATCTAAAATTAATGGATTCATAAAAACTTCGTGAATTTTATCTACAACTGGATTAATATTCAATATTGCAGTAGAATAAATTTTATTCAAAGTCGCAACTTTAATAAGAATGTTAGTTTTATCGCTGTTATCTTTGTAAAAATCAACAAAAAGCAATTTCAATTTTTCATCCAAATTTTTATTCTCATCTTTATATTCTAATAATATTTGGGAGATGAATTTATCGGAAGGAGCGTTTAGTTTCATGTAATTTAATTAAGATAAATCATTTCTAAAAAATGACAATTTATTTTTATCATTGATCCCCACTCCCTCACCCATCTTTAACGCAATCCCGTAATAATTGAAATCATTCGGGCTTGGTTTTTCTTCCTCAATGATGTTTATCACACTATCTTTCTGCGGAATGGGTTCAAAATATAAGGTGAAAAACTGCCAGTCTTTGACCGATTGAAATACTACTTTTTTTGGTGCGATGGTGATTCCTGTTGTTTCTTTTAAAAGAAATTTCTCTGACGATCCTTGCACTTGAACGTGGGTTTTTGGTGACATGCGAATCCAACCTCCTTTAAAAAATTGCCCAGTTGCATTGTATCCAAAGTCAATGCGCGTGAATTCACTGTCTAAGATGATACGCAACACCTTAGGATTTTCGGCTATATCTTGATTTTCGGCGATTTCGAATAATATAGGCTCGCTACTTTTACTTTTCATGTTACTTTAAGTTATCGGTGAATTCAATCAACCATTTGGGTTCTATTACTTTAACATGATAGCCGTGTGATAAAAACAGACGGGTTAGTTCTAGGGTGGGGATCAAGTTGTAACTAATTATCGATGAACCACTTTCTTCTTTTTTAATCAATTGACTTTCGTGAATTGGATAGGCCTCAAAATAATTGGTTACCAGTGCGCTAACATGAATTTTAACACCTTGTTTTTTCTGGTTAGGAATAGGGAAAACGCCATAATAATCATGAGCTTCCTTTTCCCGAGTGGATTTTTCTACCGGAATGTATTTCTTTTTCAATAAAAAGGGATCAAAAACTCGGTCTAATCCAAAAGTACGAATCTGATTGTGTTTTTCAGAAAACCCCATTACGTACCATTTATTTTCAAATTCTTTAATCATGAATGGATGAATCGTAAGTGCACTGAAATTTCGTTTTTTGTAAGAATAATGCACCAATGAAACAGGAGTTTTTTCACGACAAGCCTGGTAAAATAAATCGAAATGTTCAAACCCACGTGATCTTGGCGGATTCATTGTCTGCAAAATGGCTTGTTTGGTATTTTCCGTTGAAAATTCTAACGATGTTGACAATATTTTCTCCATGGCATGGTTGAATTTCTCGCTGATTCGGGAACCTCCAATTGTTTGAATAAATTCAATAGATTCTCTAATTGTTTCAATGTCTATGTCTGTTAGCGAAACACCACCCAATTCGTAATCCGGATCCGAATAGGCATATCCTTTTCCTTTATAGTCATAATAGATGGGAGCATCAAAACCTTCTGGTGGTGACTCTCGCATTTTTGCAATGTCCTTCTGAATGGTTTCTGGTGAAGTATCAATTTTCAGTTTTTCCCAACAAGCATCAATGATTTCGGTCATGGTTGGAAACCGTTTCATCTTATTTCGTACAAGCTTATCGATTATTTGGTATCGTCTGTAAGCGCTTTTGTTTATGGGCATTTTTCAAAATTTTAATAAAAATACAAATTATTTCTCATTCCGGATATTCAATACGGACACATGTTTTTTCTTTGTGTTATAAAAATTTGAAATATGGAAATAAAAATTGAAAAGCAATTGGAAGTAGTACGCGAAACAACATCGCCTACAACCATTAAATTGTATAATCCAACAGGGTTAGATCACAAGTTAGATCATCGAATGAAGAGCATCGAATTTTCAGATGAATTTACGCGGATTGATTTTATATATCGGTCTTCTCATCAGTATAAAAATGGCGGTTGGATTCAAATGGAATCAAATGCATACATTTCACCGGCTGGTTCAACAATGAAATATCGACTGCTTCGAACGATCGGAATTCCCATTGCGCCCCTCAAACACTATTTTAAACGAAAGGGAGAATTTCACAGTTATTCACTCATTTTTCCTGCTTTACCTGCCGGGACAGCTAAAATAGATATCATAGAAAAAGAAGCTCCTGGAAACTACTTTAATTTCTATGGAATTGATTATTCAAAATGGATAACTGTTCCGCATCCTATGGATTTAGAAAGGTCTAAAAATTAATACTATAAAAGAAATGACAAACAAAGAACACAAAACCGAAATAGAAATTCTGGAGATTTATGCAAAATGCTGGAACACTTTGAATTCCAATAAACTAAGTTCATTGCTGGATGAAAAAGTGGAATACAACTCCCAATGGGTGATAGAATCATTAAATGGCAAGCAAGCTTTTTTAGACTATTTCAATGGGAAATTAAATTCCTTACGCAAGGCAAAGCTTGAAACACAGGTATCGGCAGCGTTGAAAATGTCACAGAAGTGGACAAGCCACATGTTGAAACCTTGTCTTGTGATTACTCAGCGAAATAAAAATGGTGATCAAAATCAACTAACACTTTTTATCGAAGTACAAGATGATAAAATAACTCGCATAGATTTATGTGATGTGGACTTTATGTTTTTTGACTATAAATACTAAACTCATGGATGAACTATCAAAATTGCTCCAAATCAAGGAGTATGTGCTCGAAATTAAATTACAATTAGCCAAATTGCATACGCAAAAAGAGGAAGCTATTCAAAGTCAATATTATGAGAAGGCATCTGAGATTCGGGAGAAGGAAAGGGAGCTTAAAACGGTACTTCTCGACACACGAAAGATTTTATTGGAAAGAAGACTTTCACCTTTGCCCTCGTCAGAACAATTAAAGGAGCATGAAATAGTATTATCAGTAATTTCTGAATTGAGTATAGACGATGAATTGAAAACTACTTATCAA
>CAMBBW010000223.1 GCA_945863425.1 Lishizhenia tianjinensis | reverse complement strand
TTGATGGGGACAAAAATGACGAATATTAAATTGGAAGGCAAAGATAGTTTGTTTGTATTTGTTGAAGTTACACTTGATATTAATAGCCAATCGCTACCACTTATTATTGAGGATTCTATCCGATTTCGAACAAATGGTAAAGATCAGTATGTGAAATTAGCAGTTTGGGGACAAGATGCTTATTTTCATTACAAAGATTTAAATGAAGGAACTTGGCCAAACGATAAACCACATGTTATTTATGGATACGCTGCGGTAGATTCAGCAAAAACGCTCAATATTCAAGCCGGAACTCAAGTTCACTTGCACAAAAACGCTATTTTTTATGTGTATAAATCAACGCTAAATGTTCAGGGAACCATCGACAATGAAGTGGTTTTCCAGGGTGATCGATTGGAACAGGATTATCAAGATATTAGTGGTCAATACTATGGGATTTATTTTCAAGAAGCCAAACCGAGTACCATTGATTACGCGATTATAAAAAATGGAACTTCAGGAGTACATCTTTTTTCAGAGGACCCCACCAATTCCAGTTATACATTAACGATGACCAATACAATTATTCAAAATCAAGCTCGGTATGGGGTGTTTATCTACTCAGGAGCAAAAGTAAAAGCAGAAAATTGTATTATTTCAAAAAATGGTACACATGCATTATTGGTGCTAGAGGGTGGTGATTTTAATTTCAATCACTGTGATCTATTGGGCTATGGAGCTTCACCCAATCCAGCCGTTGGAATTAGTAATTTTTTTACCAATTATCAAACCGCTACCACCAACGTTGGATCAATTAATGAAGGCGTGCTTTACAATTGTGTTGTTTCTGGAAGTTTAGCAACAGAAATGGCAATTGATACTATTCAATTGGCTGGTGTTACCCTAAATTTTGATTTCAAAAATTGCTTGATAAAATCAGAAACCATTCAAACAGATTCCTTTTATCAGTCCATAATTTGGAACAATAATCCTTTATTTACCGATCCATCTATCTATGATTTTTCATTTTTAGTGAATTCTCCATTAAATGGAAATGGATTTGCAACTTCTGTAATTACTGATGTTTTTGGTAATCCGCGAAATAATCCGCCTGATATAGGTGCAATTGAATTAAACTAATGATGAAAACAGTTATTCCCTTTTTATTTGTTGTGTTGTTGTATTCGTGTCAAACCAACCAGACTGAAACTAAACCAATTGTTCAAACTTCAAAACAAAATTTGCCGCCAATACCAAAATCAATTGTATTGTTTGGTGAAAAAATCTCTTTGGAAGACGAAGATATTCGGGAACGATTGGATCGAGAAATTATGGCTAATGCTTATTTCCACAGTCAAACAATTTTAAACATGAAGCGTGCCGCGCGTTTTTTTCCTCAAATTGAAGCTATATTAAAGCAGGAAAATATCCCCAATGATTATAAGTACTTACCGTTAATTGAAAGCAATTTAGCCAATGTGACTTCCCCGGCTGGTGCAAAAGGGTATTGGCAATTTATGCCCGAAACGGGACGCGAATATAATTTGATTATTGATGATGAGGTAGATGAGCGCTACAATCTGGAAAAATCAACTCGGGCAGCATGTCGTTACCTGAAAATCGCAAAAGATTCAGTGGCAACCTGGATGTTGGCAACAGCTGCTTACAATAGAGGAATTAGGGGCGTTAAATCCGATATGGCATGGCAAGAAGCAACTCATTATTTTGACATGGATTTGAATAGTGAAACGGCTCGTTATGTGTTGCGCTTGATTGCTGTGAAATTAATTATGGAAAATCCGGAAAAATACGGCTTTGATCCAAAAACTATTGAATTATATAAACCTTTTTCAATTGAACGTGTTTCTGTTACATTGCCTATTGATAACTTGGCTCAATGGTCGAAAGGAAAAGGAATTAATTATAAGATTTTAGTAAAGCTTAATCCTTGGATATTATCGAATAAATTAACGAAAAACATCGGTGTACTTGAAATTTTGCTTCCCGCCAAGAATGTGAATTTAAAACCTTATGCAGCATACTCCAATTGAAATTGAACCTGAAGAATGTATCGAGGTATTTGGCGCACGTGAACACAACCTGCAAAACATAGATATTTCCATCCCAAGAAATCAATTAGTTGTTTTTACGGGGCTCAGTGGAAGTGGTAAATCTTCGCTAGCGTTTGACACCATTTTTGCCGAAGGTCAACGGCGTTATTTGGAAACATTTTCAGCTTATGCCCGCCAATTTTTAGGCGGATTAGAACGTCCCGATGTAGATAAAATTAATGGCCTAAGTCCTGTTATTGCTATCGAGCAGAAAACTGTTTCCCGTTCCCCGCGTTCAACCGTTGGAACAATTACTGAAATTTATGACTTTTTGCGTTTACTTTTCGCCCGAGCCGGAACCGCATTTTCCTATGAAACGAATGAGGAAATGGTCAAGTATTCCGATGAGCAAATTGTAGATTTGATAATCGAAGCGTATGATGGCAAAAAAGTGATATTTCTTGCTCCGAAAGTTAAAGGTAGAAAAGGTCATTACCGAGAACTGTTTGAACAGATTCAACGTCAAGGATTTACCAAAGTTCGCGTAGATGGAGTACTTCAGGAAATTACCAAAGGAATGAAGTTGGATCGCTACAAAATCCATGATATTGAAATGGTGGTAGATCGATTATTGATTGATTCCAAAGATCGCAAAAGACTATATGAATCAGTTGTAACAGCCATGAAACACGGAGGAAAAGCCATGATGATAATGGATTTTGAAACTGAGGAAGTGCGTCATTTTAGTCGCAGTTTGATGTGTCCTAGAAGCGGAATTAGTTATCCAGATCCTGAACCAAATTTATTTTCCTTTAATTCACCTTATGGTGCTTGTCCAACGTGCAGTGGGTTAGGGGAGGTTACTGAAGCGGATATTGATAAAATTATCCCAAATACTGCCCTTTCTGTAAAAAAAGGTGCACTTGCTCCATTGGGTGAATACAAGCGCTCGTGGTTTTTCGATAAAATTGACTCCTTTTTGCAATTCTACGAATATTCAATTAATACTCCTCTTTCTGATATTTCAGAAGATGTTTTAAAAATTCTATTGTATGGAAACGAGGACATGGAATACCGTGGTAAAGGACCTCAGTTTAAATTCGAAGGGATCATTAATTTTATGTCGCGTCATGCAGAGGAAAGTACTGCCGGAATTCAGCGTTGGGCGCAGAGTTTTATGAATAAAAAATTGTGTCCCGAATGTTTTGGAACGCGCCTCAGAAAAGAAGCTCATTTTATTCGAATTGGAAATAAACACTTGGGCGAATTGGCTGCTATGGATTTGAGTGAATTAGCGGTTTGGTTTCAAACTGTTGAAAATCATTTTTCGGCGGCACAACT
>CAMBBW010000222.1 GCA_945863425.1 Lishizhenia tianjinensis | reverse complement strand
TATTTGGTAAACAACAAAGAAGAAATCACAAACTATATTTCAGAATTCCCTTTTATGCAAAAAATGCGTACAGGAGGATATGATGGAAAAGGGGTAACGCCATTACGTAACGAAAAAGACCTAGAAAATGCTTTTGAAGTACCTAGTGTTTTGGAAAAATTTGTGGATTTTGAAAAGGAATTATCCGTAATCGTTGCGCGTAATGAAAACGGCGAGACAAAAGTGTATCCGACGGTAGAATGTGAATTCAGTCCAGAAGCAAACTTGGTAGAATTTTTATTCTCTCCTGCGGATGTGTCTCAAGAAATTGAAAAAGCAGCCGAAGAATTGGCAATCAGCATCATCGATAAACTTGGAATGGTTGGAATTTTAGCGGTTGAATTATTCCTTACTCAAGATGGACAGTTATTAGTCAACGAAATCGCACCACGTCCGCACAACAGCGGTCACCACACCATCGAATGTAACGTTACTTCCCAGTTTGAACAACACATGCGTAGCGTACTCAACCTTCCTCTTGGAGATACACGTACTATACAACCAGGAGTAATGATAAACATATTAGGTGAAAAAGGGTACCAAGGAAATGTTATCTACCAAGGACTAGAAAAAGCAATCGCGATACCAGGAGTTAAACCACATATTTATGGCAAAGCGGAAACAAAATCCTTCCGTAAAATGGGACATATCACCATCGTTGCACCTACCCTAGAAGAAGCGAAAACAAATGGTAGAAAAGTGAAAGAATTGGTGAAGGTTATAGCTTAATTTGAAAACAATTTTATCTAAGTGGCTATTCCTATTTTTCTATCTAAAACTTCAATATAAATTATGAAAATAACTTCATATTTTATTTTGCTATTTCTTACTATTTCTTGTAGTCCTAATCAACAGAAATTTAACAGCAACCAATGGAAACATATTGATGGCTCATACAACAATAGAGATTTGATGTATAACGATTTAATCAATAATGTATTACACAAAGGAATGAAATACAAGGAGGTGGAAAAATTATTAGGAAAGCCGAATGAAAATAAATTCAATCAAAAAATTTCTTACGAATTGTATTTTGATTTCAATAATGAAGAGACAAGAGAATTACAAATTAGATTTTCTAAGGATTCATCCATAATTAACTATAAAAGACAAACTAGATTTTCTTAAACACCAATTATTTACTACCAAAGGTAGTAATCTCTGCGACCTCTAAAACTCATTCAAACAATTCAACTATCTCTAACCCTCTGCGAAAATCTTTGTGTTACTTTGCGTCTTTGTGTCCTCCGTGTTGCAATTTTACCAACCCTTCCGCCAAATTCCTCGCCTCTTCATCTACCTTTACAAAATCGGCATATTCTGGTTCTTTCACAAACGTTGCCTGATCCATCACACTTCCATTAATTCGCGCAATATCTAAAAATCCGATTTGACCTTTCAAAAAAGCTTGAACAGTAACTTCATTCGCAGCATTTAAGGCACAAGCTGCAGTCCCTTCTCTATCCATTGCAATAAACGCTAAATTCAAATTTTGAAACGTTTCACGATCGGGTTGCTCAAAGGTCAACTGAGGATAATCCATGAAATTAAAACGCGGGAAATCCGTTTTCAAACGTGCTGGATAGGTAAATGCATATTGTATCGGTAACTTCATGTCTGGCAATCCCATCTGTGCTTTCATACTTCCATCTTCAAATTGTACTAAAGAATGTACGATCGACTGTGGATGTACGATCACATCGATTTGGTCTGGACGCAAATCAAACAACCACTTTGCTTCTATGACTTCCAATCCTTTGTTCATGAGTGTCGCAGAATCAATGGTGATTTTGGCTCCCATTGTCCAATTTGGATGTTTTAATGCTTGCGCTGGAGTAACTGTTTCCAATTGTTCACGTTTCCATCCTCTAAAAGGACCTCCAGAAGCCGTTAAATAGATTTTCTCTATCGGATTAATGTTTTCCCCGGTCAAACATTGAAAGATTGCCGAGTGCTCAGAATCGACCGGATAAATCGTTACATTATGTTCTAAGGCTAATTTTGTAATCAACGAACCAGCAACCACTAAGGTTTCTTTGTTCGCTAAAGCAATCGTTTTCTTTGCTTTAATAGCTTCAATCGTCGGTTTTAATCCTGCATAACCAACCAAAGCAGTCAATACCACATCTATTTCAGAACCTGTAACAATTTGATTCAAGGAATCCTTTCCGCAAAAAACTTTGATATCCTCTTCCCACAAGGCAGTATTTACCTTTTCGAATAAAGTTTCATCGACAATGACTACACTATTCGGTTGGAATTTTTTGGCTTGTGCTATCAACAAATCCGCATTTCCATGTGCTGTCAACACTTGCAAATCAAAAACATCTGGATACGATTCAATCACCTCTAAAGCTTGTGTGCCTATCGAACCAGTCGAACCTAATATTGCAATTCCTTTTTTCTTAGTCATAGTATTTAGTATAAACGTCATAGGTCCGCTGGAAATATTTTCCTGCGGCAAATTCATGCGCAAGAAATGTTTTCCTGCGGAAACCCAAAAGTAATCCATCTTAATTTAAGCCACCAACAATTCAACCATAATTTTTAAAATTGATCAAATAGATCTATCCGAAATCATCAAATATTAGAATTTGAAAAATTACAATTTCATTGTATATTCGTTAGAGAACTATGTCTATAATATTTTCTTTACATGAAAGCAACAAACATACAAACCGTAAAACTCAACATCATTAATAAAATTGGAATGAGTGAAGATAAGTCGTTGCTTCAAAAAGTATGGGATATTATTTCTTCCAGTAAATCTAATGAACATCAAGAAAATTTGCTTGTAAAAAAAGATAAAGCAAAAACCCAAGAATTTGTTATCCCTCAATGGCAACAAGATTTAGTATTGAATCGAATAAAAAATGCAAAGCCTGAAAATTATTCTTCGATTGACAATTTGGATCAAGAAATAAGACTGCAGAAATGAAAAAACGTAATTTTTCTGTTGTCAAACATGAAGAAGTCAATAACGATTTAAAAAACAACCGCTCCGCTGGATTTGTAATCCTGTGGCACATTCAATTAAAATTCACCAAAAAAATTTACAACATCTCTCAATAAGTCACCAACATTTGACTGATTACTTCTACTTCCAAAACACTTTCCATGTCCTGATAATTACTTGCAGATGAATACTTCCAATGATATCCTTCATTAACATAACCTGCTTTCACAGAGTTGTTATGTATGTAATTAATTTTCTCCCAAGTAAATTTAGGACTATAAATTTCTATCGCGTGATTTCCAACTTGCCAAAATTTAAAGTATTTATGTTTCACACTTTGTTCTGCTTCATCTTCAAATAATTTCAACATCCATTCACGTC
>CAMBBW010000221.1 GCA_945863425.1 Lishizhenia tianjinensis | reverse complement strand
ATAGACTCTTTAATTTCTGAAACACCTACTGATGAACGTACATCAAAAACGACTGTTCCTGGAGAAACACCCGCGTCAAAATTACTAACCTCATTGTTTTGCGCATCAAATAAATGAACCTTACCGAAAGAGAAATAATCTGTTTCACTCGCATACAAATTCCCTGAAACCGGTTCTTGAGCTAATTCATAATAATTGGTAGAATGCCCACTTATTGGACCAACATTATTCATTAAGTTAATATCAAATTCATTCAAGGTAGTCTCCATTGAAATTTGATATACCAATTTATCATCTCGTAAGGCAGATGTTCCACAACCAGTTGATGCAGTTGCCAAATTCACTGTGGAATTAGACGTTCCATCCAATGCAATTTTTGAAACAGATGCACCCGTCCAATCCTTGTTATTAACAGAATAAATAAATGAACCAATTTTCAGTAAATTATCAGGGTTTTTTCCTTCTGGGCCCAAATCTATTTCATTTCCATAGCTCAAGGAATTCAAATCTAATTTTCCAATGATGCCTTTTTCATTCCCCCATTCGTATCCATTGTTTACTGCGATAAAAGCATTTGAACCATCTACAACTACATTCTGTGTCGCCCATTTTGGACCTTGTACTGTATCGATAGCAGAAATTAAAGTCATTGTGGTAGCATCATACACGTGTAAATATGAGTCATACGTCGTCAAATACTCACCACGAGTAGCAATCAATTTATTTTGGTAAATACCTAGATTTCTAACTCCAGGGCAAGAAACAGATGAAATTTCCTGGTGCGTATTCAAATCCATTTTAAAAATCTTGGAATCAGCAGCTACGAAATAATAATTTCCATCGATCAGCACATCAGAACCGAAACGCATTCCTTCCAGGGTATCTACCACTTGATAAATTTGTGTGGCAGGATTGTAACTCCCAACAGTTACTGGAACTAAGATTTCATTCGTTTGATAATCAAAGTAACCTTCATTCAAAATAATTGCTTGATGTACATAATTTTGTGCCTGTACTAGCGTAGAAAAGCCGAAGCCAATTGTAAATAAAACCTTTTTCATTCGTTCTGTTTTAAACGGTTAATAAATAAACTAAAAAAACATGAAGAAGAAAAAAGAGGGCAAGGCATGGGTGCAACTCTCCCATAACCGAGTCCGACTTTAATCTGAAGTCTTCTCTCCGCTCATTGGCAAGTCTTCTGGCTCACACCAACGCTAGTTACCTTCCCGTTTTCACAGTGGTTATCAACCGCTTACAGTGCTTACAGCTGCAGTTACAGCTCCGGATTTACACCGGATTCCTTATTAATTCCAACTCAATGGAAACCAAAGAACGTGACAAAAATACAACTTTTTTTCATTTACGGTTAACTATAATTAAATAATATATCGTAATATTGCAATATATAAATACAAATGGGCGTATCAAAAACAAGTAGCTATACAGAAATTCAGATTGAAACAGCCAATCGATTAAAAGCGCTAGGACATCCAGCCAGAATAGCTATCGTCCAATTTTTACTCAATCAAAAAGAATGTATTTGCAATGATATTGTTAACGAATTACCCCTTGCACAACCAACAATTTCTCAGCATTTAAAAGAGTTAAAAAACGCTGGAATCATTCAAGGTACCATTGAAGGAAAAGCGATATGTTATTGCATAAATCCAAAAGTTATCAAAGATTTAGTAAGCTTTTTCAATTCAATTTTATCGAATTTACACCCTGAAGATCAATGCTGTTAATAACAATTAAAACAAAAAATCATGAAACTACACCAATTTAAAGAAATTTTAACTGACATCAATTCAATTAGATTTCAGTTACCCAATGGAAACCTTGTACCCATTCACTTTCATGTAACAGAAGTTGGGGTAACCAAAAAAAATTACATCGATTGCGGTGGCAAGATTCGGGAAGAGCAGGTAATAAATTTTCAATTGTGGGAAGCAGATGATTTTGATCATCGCATAGCACCACAGAAACTAAAATCGATTGTTGAATTAGCAGAGAAAGCCTTGCATTTACCAGATACTGAAATTGAAGTAGAATATCAAAGTGAAACCATTGGGAAATACGGCCTAGAATTTAATGGGATTACATTTTTGCTAACGAATAAGCAAACGGCTTGTTTAGCAGAAGATGCATGCGGCATTCCTTCTCAAAAACAAAAAGTGAATCTCTCGGAATTACAAACTAAAAATAGTTGTTGCGATCCAAAAAGCGGATGTTGTTAAAATAATGCTATGAATAATAAAATTAATTCCATGTGCGAATCATTGAGCACTCAATTTGATTCAATCCCTGAAAAAAGAAAGGAAATATTAGAGAAAATAACTGCTTACATTCAGCAAAGAAAAGACTCGAACAAGCCTATTTCCTTAGTTTATATCTGCACGCACAACGCAAGAAGAAGTTTTTTTGGTCAGATTTGGGCACAGACTGCCGCGAGTTTCTACGGTATTGATAATTGCACAACATACTCAGGAGGAATGGAAGTTACACGATGTCATCCGAATGCTATCAATGCACTACAAAATCAAGGATTTGAGGCACATAGGAGCTCCGATTCAACTAATCCATTGTATGAGATAAATTATGGGGGAAATGATAATCTGCTTTGTTTCTCCAAGCTTTTTAATGATTCAAGGAATCCAGCACAGGATTTTGCCGCAATTATGGTTTGTTCTGATGCAGAAACGAATTGTCCATTTATTCCCGAGGCTGCGCTGCGCATTTCAACAACCTATTATGACCCCAAAGAGTTTGACGGAACTCCATTGGAAGAAGAAAAATATCTAGAAAGAGCGAACCAAATTGCACTCGAATGTCTATATGTATTTTCTAATGTGAACTAATATAATATGAAAGCAAAGCGTTTAGGTTTCTTGGATCGATTTCTTACTTTATGGATTTTCCTTGCAATGGCTGTAGGAGTTTTACTGGGGTACTTTATTCCAGCAGTATCTAGTTTCATGGACAAATTGACCTACAATACAACCAATATCCCATTGGCCGTTGGTTTAATCGTAATGATGTATCCACCATTGGTTAAAGTTGACTTCACAAAACTTCATTCCATTCTAAAAAAACCGAAACTTCTTTCACTGTCTTTTTTTATCACTTGGATTTTCGGACCTTTTTTGATGTTTCTGTTGGCAATTACATTTCTAAAAGATAATCCGGCTTACATGTCTGGATTGATTATCATTGGATTGGCTCCTTGCATCGCAATGGTTGTTGTTTGGAACGAATTAGCACAAGGCAATCGTGAATTGGTAGCCGGCCTAGTTGGAATTAATAGCTTACTACAAGTTTTATTCTTCAGTTCCTACGCCTATTTCTATTTGAAAATCATGTTGCCTTTATTCGGATTTGAATC
>CAMBBW010000220.1 GCA_945863425.1 Lishizhenia tianjinensis | reverse complement strand
AAGTTGAAATTGAAAATCAATCTGATTTTATTGAAGAAGAATTTGGTGACGTATTATTCTCCCTGGTAAATCTGTCAAGATATATTCAAGTTCAGCCTGAAAATGCATTAGCTAAAACGAATAATAAATTTATCACCCGCTTTCAGCTCATGGAAGAGTTGGCTAAAAAAAACAATCTTAATTTAGAAGAAATGAGTCTTACTGAAATGGATGTATTTTGGAATGAAGCAAAAATCATATTAAAAAATAAATAATGAATCTAGAATTTTACAAACTTCAAATCTTTGAAACTGCGTTAGTTTTAATATTCTTAATATTAGTCAAGGTAATTGCTCGAAATTCAATTAACAGAATTCTTAGCAAATTTGATTTTGGTATTGAACGGAAACGAATCAGTCACAAAATTGTTAATCTTTTCATGACCCTATTCGCATTAATATTTCTTGCGGGAATTTGGAATATTGACAGATCACAATTAATGGTTTTTATTACTTCTACGATTACATTGGTTGGTGTCGGGTTCTTTGCCCAATGGTCAATTTTAGCAAATATAACATCAAGTTTGATTTTATTTTTCAATCATCCGATGAAGTTAGGTCAAGAAATTTGCATTTTGGATAAGGAATATGATATTCATGGAACCTTAATCGATATTTCCTTTTTCTTTATGTATATCAAAACAACCGATGATGACATCATTACTATTCCTAATTCAGTTGTTCTAAATAAGGTAATTAAACTTAAAAGGAAATCAAAATAAAATTCTCTTTCTAGAACAACTTCTTTATCCTTGATGGATATATTTTAATAAGGAATGATATCTATTTCTTCATAGTCTAAAGGCAGTCAAAGAATCTAAATTTACTATCCAACTGGCCAAAAAAAATGCTGCCAAACAATTATTGACAGCATTTTTCATTTTATTATCTAGGTGTTAATCAAACTTAACTACCATTTCTACTCGTCTATTTTTCTGGCGACCTTCTGGAGTATCATTGGTTGCAATTGGTTTAGTTTCACCAAAATAGAATACTTTCAATTGTTTTTCATTTACTCCTTTAGAAACTAAATATGCTTTTAATGATTCAGCTCGTTTTTTCGATAAAATCATATTCGCTTGATCATCTCCTGCATTATCTGTGTGCCCAGAAATATGAAGGTTCCATGTTGATCGTTTTTTTAACACTTCAGATAATTCATCTAACGATAAGAAAGAACTTCCTTCAATAACATCTTTCAATTTTTCAAACTCCAAATTATCAAATGCAGTTTTCAATACCTCAGCTTCCTCTTTTTCAATCACTGGACAACCTTTATTTGATATAGGACCTGCCGTATTCGGACAATCATCATCTTTATCAAGTAATCCATCATTATCCGTATCTTTATATGGACACCCTTTATTCGCAATTGGACCCGGAGTATTTGGACATTCATCATCTTTATCCAACAACCCATCTTTGTCGCTATCTGGCCAAGGACAACCATTATTTTCTTTCGGTCCTTTTTCCAACGGACAACCATCCAAATAATCCAATATACCATCTTTATCCGTATCCGGACATCCATTTAACTCAATTGGACCAGGGACTGTTGGACAGGCATCATCAATATCTCTAATTCCATCTCCATCTTTATCCGGACAACCATTCAATACAATTAATCCAGAATCAGTTGGGCAATCATCTTTGCTATCCATTAAACCATCAAGATCAGTATCAGGACAGCCGTTGAAAATTTTCAATCCTGCTACATCCGGACAGCTATCATTTTTATCAATAATTTTATCACCATCGCGATCTGGACAACCATTAAATTCTTTTAAGCCAGCAACGTCAGGACAACTATCATTTCTGTCGATAATTTTATCCCCATCTCTATCCGGACAGCCACGGAATTCAACCAAACCTGAATCAAGTGGGCAATCATCTTCACTATCCATAATCCCATCCTTGTCTGTGTCTGGACAGCCCCTAAAAGCCCATGATCCGGGAACATCAAAACATTCATCCTTATTGTTTGAGACTTTGTCCCCATCCTTATCGTGAATCCCATCGTATAAAATTGGTACACGAATGCCTGCATAGAATTCAGCACCGCGAATTTTTCCAGTAGCCGTTAACAATCTATAATCAGTAACGCCAATCGTTAACGGACCTAACCTTGCGCCAAGTCCTGCTTTGAAACCGCTGTATTCATTTATTGATAAGGGTAAATGCAAGCCAAACCACGCATAGTCAAAACTTGGTGTTATTGAAAATTGATTAGGTACTTTTACTTTAGCAGCTCTTTTGGGAGAAATCATATTTAGCATTCCGGTGGCGTTTACATAAAAATACTTCCAAATATGATAATCCACTTGTAAGCTAAATGCAGAGGGTGTCCGCATAGTGAACGTAGAAGATGTGTCTTGATTAGCTACCCATTGAGAATTGCCCGCAGCAGCTGATTCCTTCATCAAGGTATCAATAATTTGATCGAATGTTAAAAAGCTTGTACCTGTTTCAAATCTATTTAAGTCAAATTTCTCTTGAACATTTACTGTAAAATCGCGGCTTAACCCACCTTTATTGAAGCGAAGCGAACCCAGATCAAGCACCGAAGCTCCAACACGCAATTTGTACTTATTTTTATTTTTCATCCAAAGATTGGTTTCTCCATCCATATCATATTTGAACTTTTTAAAATCAGGTCTCCATTCATATACGACACCCAAATCCAATCCAAGACCGAACTTAGTTGCAGCTTTGGGTAGTCCAAATTTATTTGTTTGAGAATTGCCAGAAACTAAATCATCTAGATTATCGGAATATCCATAAGCAAAATCTCCTTGTAGTAAAAAGGAGGTGTCTTCATCTACTAATCCATATTTAAAATTATCTGTAAAAACATACGCAGCGGTATAGCCTTGCAATAATTTTAATTTTCCACCTGCTTTAATGAAATGCTTTTCATTTTTAGTATTAATTACTTGAGAATAATTGATGCCATATTCTGTCCACGACATATGATTCAAATTCAATAATTCCTCTGGTAATGCCCTACCCCATAAATCGTTCGTGTCCAATCCTGATTCTGCCAAAACAGCTAAACGAGAATCAAGATTATCTAAATTGGTGATTGTTCTTGCTTTTGCAGTAAATCCAACAGCTATTTTGGGAGTAACATGAAACATAAAATTGATTAAATCAACTTGAAAATTTGTATAGAGCCCACGAGCAGCAACGGTATTCGTGTCATACAAATGCTTAATTATTCCTTCACTAAACGGTTGAAGGTTAAAATCCTCAAAGGGCTTTTGTCCCCAACCATTGAAAATTGCTGTATCACCAAAAGATTTGGACCACCAATATTTATCACCAAATATGCTTTGTTGACGATCGCGCATGTATTTTGCGTCAAAATACCCAAAGTTTTGATAGGTGTTAAAATTAATGCTCCC
>CAMBBW010000219.1 GCA_945863425.1 Lishizhenia tianjinensis | reverse complement strand
TGATTCAGTTTCAAGCGAAAAGCTCCACCTAAGGCAAACAATGAATTCATATCATTAGCGGCAACATAATTCCGGTGAACAAATGTTGGCATCACGGCAACTGATAACCAATCACCAAATCTACGAGCCACATTCAATTGAGCAAAATAGGCCAAGCGATGACTTGCTTTTGGAAAATGATTCACTTGAGACTGATCCGACGAGGCTTTCTGGTAGGTAAATGTTGATCCACCGATAACCGCTATTGATACTGGCTGTTTTTCTCCTTGTCTCAACGCGCGATATTTCACAAAACCATCTAATAAAGAACGATAAGGGGCTCCGGTACCTTTTGATCTTCCAAATCCAACCATTAAGTCTTTTGTTACTCCATATTCCAATGCAATACGCATATCCGAAAGATTATCGAAGCCAAACATGTTTTGAGCTCCACCATTTGTTCCAGCCATATCACCAAAACGATGTTCAATTCTCATTTCCATATATCCTTTGGAAAGCGTTTCCACTGAGTGCCCATTGATAATACGGGTAGAAAAAAATGTTTTTTCTTCAGATTGATATCCGTATTCATCCGTGATTATTGGCTCCTCAACAATAATTGAATCCTGTGCCACCAATTGCAAAGAACCGAAGAGAGTAAAAAAGATAAAAATGGATAATTGGCTTTTTGGTATCATATGGAGTTGTAAGAGATAAAGTTGACGAATTTGTTTTTAATTTAGTTGCAGACAAATGTTATAAAAAAATAATGAAATACACTTACACCTTGTTATTTATAATCACATTAAATAATAGTTTTGGTCAAACAGCTGAAAGCAAGGAGAAAAAAATTAAACCAAGCCATGAAACTAGTGTAAAAAAACTTTCCGAAGACTCATTACATAGTACTTTTTTAATCGAAATCCCAAATAAGGTCCCATTACATTTTCATCAATGGCACACAGAAAACATTGTTGTTATTCAAGGAAAAGCGATTATGAAATTAGGATCAGACACTTTGATGATAAAAAAAGGAGATCAGGTAACCATTCTCAAAGGAACGCCACATGAGGTAATCCAGGTTATCTCTAAAAAACCACTCATAGTTTACTCCATTCAATCACCCAAATTTGATCCTGCCGACCGATATTTCGTTGAACCTAGATAATTCCTTCATCATCTCCATTCATGCGTTGTAAATTCACTAAATGAGCATAAAACCCGTGTTCATTTATCAATGAATCGTGTGTGCCTTGTTCAACGATTTCGCCTTCTTTTAAGACTAAGATTTTATCAGCTAATTTAATGGTTGATAGACGGTGAGCGATTACCACAGAAGTTCTTCCCTTCATCAGGTTATTCAATGCATCTTGCACCAATCGTTCTGATTCAGAATCTAATGATGATGTGGCCTCATCCAAAATTAATATGGTAGGGTCTTTTAAAATGGCACGTGCTATTGCAATTCGTTGTTTTTGTCCGCCTGATAATTGTATACCTCTATCCCCTACTTGCGTTTCCATTCCATTCGGGAAACCTTGAATAAATTCCCATGCGTTTGCTTTTTTTGCAGCATCCATGATCATTTCTTCTGTTGCTTCCGTCCGTGCAAAAGCAATGTTCTCTCGAATAGTTCCGGCAAATAACATTACTTCCTGCGGCACGATAGCCATGTGTTGTCTTAAATATTCTAAATCAATATCCTGAATTCGTTTTCCATTGATTGTGATTTCGCCCCCAACGGTTGAATAGTAATTTAACAATAAATTAGAAATGGTTGTTTTGCCCGAACCAGATGAACCCACTAAAGCAAGTGTTTGATTAGCATGCACTTCAAATGAAATTCCTTTCAGCACCTCTACATCCTTTCGTTGTGGATAGGCAAAACGTACTTTCTGGAAATTAATTTCTCCAGTAATAGCCGGCTTTTCTGTGCCTGTTGATTGCATGCGTTCGGTTTGCTCGGCTAACAATTCCATTAAGTTTTCTGTTGCTCCTGCGGCTTTTTGAATCCCGGCATACAATTCTGGCAAAGATCCAACAGAGGCGCCCATCATGATCGTAAACAACACGAATTGGTAAAACCCTTCGGAACTCAATTCAGGATTAGCTCCTTGTGTCATTAAGAGTCCCCGCCAAATGATAAATACAATGGCACCGAATAAACAAAATATAATGAAGGAAACAAACAATCCACGCCACAAACCACTTTTGACATTGAGCGCCCGTATCTGTTCTGATGATTTGTTGTATTTCTGCAAAGTAAACCATTCTTGGGTGAAGGCCTTTACGTTGGCTATTCCTGTCAGGGCCTCTTCTACAATGGAATTGGAGGTAGCTGTAAAATCTTGGGCTTGCTTGCTTAATTTACGAATAAACCGACCAAAAACTACCGCAATGATAGCCATTATAGGAACGGTAACAAACATGATAATCGCCAATTTCCAAGAAATAAAAAACAGAAAAGTAGTTCCACCTGCCACTATCACAATTTGCCTAAAAAACTCAGCAACGGTGGTACGCATAGTTTCTTGAATCTGTGAAACATCATTGGAAAGTCTACTGGTTAATTCACCTACTTTATTTCGATTAAAAAAGTCCATTGGCATATACACCAAGCGCTCGAAGGCTTGATTTCGTATATCCCGAAGGGCATTCTCTGTTACGTTGGTAAAAGTTATCACACGGATAAATGAAAAAATGGCTTGTAAGCCAAAAATGGCAAATAAGGAAAGTGCAACCGAATTAATGTTATCTAGGCTGAGCAATTTGATTGATTCAGTGGTAGAGGATGTTCCATTTCCGGTGGTTCCCAATAATTTTCCCAGCAAATAAGGAAACATGAGTCCAATTCCGCTTGATAAAACAAGAAAAATCCATCCAATTGAATACTGAAGCCAATACGGTTTTAAATAAGAATAAATACCAAAAAAAGAAGATAATTTCCCTTTTCTGCCTTCGTCTTCGGATGTTGATTTTTTGCGTTTTGCCACTGAATGATATTTATACAAAAGTACAATTTGTAGCTGAACTAACACTTTTTTGGTCCAAATAGTTCAATTTACAGGATAGCGCTATGTTCAGAATATAAATTCATGCCAACTTCCGAAGAACAGCCATGAATCATAAAATATCGAATTCATAGAGTGGTGTGGGATAAAATTATTGAAACGATTGTGAATTACCCACGATTGAACCCCATAGGTGAGGATTTATACCCTCACCTATGGAATAACACAAACCAAAACCATTTCAATGGTTTAAGTAACGACAAAATAAAAAAAGAACCAAGGTTGAGGGCTTTTTGAAAATTCTCAGTATCTTCGACTATGCGGCTTATATTTTTTCAATTATTTCTCTTTGTTTTTTTTAGTCAAACCTTTGCTCAAATAGAGTCCGACACTAATTTGATTCGAGAACACCTGCGCATTATAACCAAACGAGATAAATACAGGCATTTTGAAAACCCAGATGAATTGGATTCTGTT
>CAMBBW010000218.1 GCA_945863425.1 Lishizhenia tianjinensis | reverse complement strand
ATCGTAATAAATCCATTTTCGGCAATTGCAGCAATCCCTCCTTTATTGCAGTGGTCCGAAATAACTGGGTTGTTCTCATCCAAACTGAAATAAGCAACATTGCAACTCAAAGATTTTGCGATTTCAACACATTTTTCATCTTCTGCATTAAGGACCGCCCAACCTTCTTGTTTTATACTATGAACTACAACGGCCTTTACGCGGGCCAAATCATTCAAGTCATGGATGTCGCTTATTCCTAAATGATCTTCTTGAATATTGGTAATAATTCCGATGTCGCAACGAGAAAACCCTAATCCGGCGCGTAAAATCCCTCCTCTAGCAGTTTCCAATACTGCGAAATCAACAGCAGGGTCTTTCAAAATATATTCTGCACTGATGGGGCCCGTTGTGTCCCCTTTTTCCATCATGTGATTCTGAATATAAATCCCATCTGAAGTAGTAAAACCTACTTTAAAACCATTATTTTTTACAATGTGAGCCAATAAACGCGTTGTTGTTGTTTTTCCATTTGTTCCAGTTACTGCAATGATTGGAATGCGCGATTGTTTTCCGGGAGGATACAACATGTCAATAACCGGAGCAGCCACATTTCGAGGTAAGCCAACAGAAGGCGCTAAATGCATCCTGAATCCGGGTGCTGCATTTACTTCGAGAATCACCCCTCCGTTTTCTTTCAAAGATTCTGTTAGGTTTTGAGCCATGATATCAATTCCACACACGTCAAGTCCAATGACACGTGAAATACGTTCGGCCATGAAAATATTTTCAGGATGCATCATATCTGTAACATCGATGGATGTTCCACCCGTACTCAAATTTGCTGTTGATTTTAAATAAACAACTTCCTCTTTTTTAGGGACTGTTTCCAAGGTATATCCCAATTTTTCGAGCAACTCAGTGGTATCTCTATCGACTGTGATTTCAGTCAATACGTTTTCGTGACCATATCCTCGACGAGAGTCCTTGTTCGTCTCATTGATTAATTCTTGAATGGAAGAGTTGCCATCACCAACAATATGAGCAGGAACGCGTTGAGCAGCTGCAACCACCTTATTATCTATCACAAGAATTCGAAAGTCAAAACCGGTAATAAACTTCTCAACAATAACTCTACGTGAATATTTTTTAGCATAAGCCAATCCCTCCACCGCATCTTCCCAATTAATCACATTGATGGAAGCTCCTTTACCATGATTTCCGTCCAAAGGTTTAATAACAATCGGATAATTAATCTTCTTTATTGTTGCAGCCAAGT
Organism: Lishizhenia tianjinensis; assembly: GCA_945863425.1. Lineage (GTDB taxonomy): Bacteria > Bacteroidota > Bacteroidia > Flavobacteriales_D > Crocinitomicaceae > UBA952. The sequence continues at coordinate 2,210 of CAMBBW010000218.1, read as the reverse complement.
CTTCCTCATCAACGCATATTGACCCACTTGCAACCGGAATTGAGGCGGCCGACAACATCCGTTTTGTTTCTTCCTTATTGCAAGCAATATCAACAGCAATATTACTCGTCTTACATGTAATTGTTGCTTGGAAGCGCATTTGATTAATTCCATAACCTAGTTGAACCAATGAATTAGTTCCTAACCGAATCCAAGGAATATCACGTGCAACAGCTTCTTCAACAATACTTCCGGTACTTGGCCCTAAGCGAACATCTTCACGGATTTCCCGCATTTTTTGAATATCGTGATTTAAATCATATGATTCACCACAGATTAAAGATTCTGCGATACGTACGGCAGCTTCTGCGGCATATATGCCTACTTTTTCTTCAATATAATTAAATACTACATTATAAACCCCGGGGGTTTTGGTTTCTCTGGTTCGCCCATATCCAACATCCATTCCCGCAAGGGTTTGAATTTCCAGAGCGATGTGTTCAATAACATGCCCCATCCATGTACCACGATCAACTCGGTGAAAAAAACCACCCCGTTCACCCTCAGAACAACGATGTTCAATCATTGTGGGGAACATTTTTTCAATTCGGTCCCGAAAGCCATCAATTAAATTAGTGGGTTTTTGTTCTAAATCCTCTAAATCTAAACGCATTTGAATTAATTTTTTTCTGGAGACGCTCCAAATATTGGGGCCACGTAGTGCTTGAATTTTTAAAATTTTCATATTGAATTTAATCTATTGATACTCTTTTTTTCATGAAGAGAATGAAGATAAAAAAAAATAAGGAAAACAAATCAATTTTCACAAAAAGATTACTTGAAAATCATAATTCGATTACAGCATCTAAAAAATTCTTTTCGTGCAAAGGTCAATTTATCTCATTTTTTCCAATTCATTTTTTAAAGCCTTACTATATTTGACCTATGATTAGTCGCATATCTGATGCTAGTAAAGATTTCTTTGAGCAAGTTTATGCCGTTGTGAAAGAAATTCCTGAAGGCAGGGTAACATCTTATGGTGCAATTGCAAATTATTTAGGCACAAAAAAATCTTCACGCATGGTGGGTTGGGCAATGAATGCGTGTCATAGTCGACCGGAAATCCCTGCTCATAGAGTAGTAAATAGAAATGGGCTTTTAACCGGAAAAATGCATTTTTCTTCACCAGAAGACATGCAAAAGCGCCTAGAAAAAGACGGGTTGAAAGTCGTTGCTGATCAAATCATTGATTTCAAATTGCATTTTTGGGATCCGGAAGAAGAACTTAAAATATAGCAATTAGTGAGGTCAAGAACGCATTACTGTATTAAGTATTCTTCAATAAATATTGTACCTTCGCTATTCAATTCATTTCATGAAATTAGTTAAACGCTTATTGTATAAAATCCTGAGTCCAAAACAATATTTGCAAGTCTTACAGGTTGTTTTTTATTGGATGTACGATTGGAATGTCCTTAAAGGAAAGCCAGCATTTAAATACCATTATTTGATAAAAAAAGTAATTCAACCCGATTTTAGTATCGTTGATATTGGTGCAAATTTGGGCTATTTTTCTAAGAATTTTGCGCGATTAACCCCAAAAGGAAAGGTGGTTTCCATTGAGCCGATTCCTTTATTTTACGAAGTTCTGTCTATATTACTCAGACAATACAAGCATGTTGCCGTTCACAATGTAGCACTTGGTGCTGAAGAAGGGAAAGTAATTATGGTACTGCCAACTGATGATGGTATGATTCGAACGGGTTTGCCACATGTTGCGCAAAATGATGCTGAGCTGGAAAAATATCAAAATCAAGAGGTTGCGATTGTTAGAGGGTCTGAATTATTAGGGAATCTTGAAAAAATAGATTATATAAAATGCGATATTGAAGGATACGAATGGATCGTTTTTCAAGAATTAGAACCGCTGATAGCCAAACATAAACCATTTGTTCAGATCGAAATTGGAGATGAAAACAGGGAAAATATGTTGGAACTATTCGATCGAAATGGATACACTCAATTTGGAATTTCTAACTACCAATTTATTCGAGAAATTGGAGCACAGAAAGAACCAGGCGACTATTTTTTCGTGCCTAATGAGCGCCTAGAAACGTTTCTTAAGAGCATTTAAAATGGCAGAATCACTTTTGAAATCGGGAACCACAAAAGCAGAGCAATATGAAGCTTTAATCCAACAACTAATGCATTTAATTGGAGACGAAAAAAAT
>CAMBBW010000217.1 GCA_945863425.1 Lishizhenia tianjinensis | reverse complement strand
ATTAGTTAGCGCTCCAATAGCTGCATCATTATTTTTATCCAAAACTAAAGGACTCAAGGGATCAGCTATCTTTAAGTTCCCATCAATAAAGTATTGGTATCCATAACGTTGACCTGGAGTTAAATCAGCAATTTCAATCCACCACGTTTTTAGATCCGTGGAAAGATTCATATGATAATTTACGTTTGTTTGCCAACCATTAAAATCCCCCAATACATACACATGTTGTTTTTCAGGAGCATATAATTGAAGTATTACCGTTGAATCAGTCAAATAGTTTATTCCATTTTTCAATTCCGTTGGTGGATCAATTGGTGTTACAATTGGATTGACGGTATAATAAAGTGAATCAATGATTTCATTGGTTCCGTCATTAGCGATAAATTCTAATAAATTAGTGCCTGAATTGGTAGCTGTTAGTGTATAATTAATACTAGTGGAATTAGCACTTGTTGTTAGAATAGTTCCATTTTCTCTAAGTGTTAGATTTGCCGCGACATTGCATTGAGCTGAAACAGCAAAAGATGCATTTAAATCTACAATAGAATTAGGTTGTGGCTCAAAAAACTGACCTAATAAACCACTAGAAACTGGATAAACATCATAATAAATATCTGATCCGTCCGCACTTCTACCAACAATAGACCCGGAAGTATTTCTAAAAACGAAAGCTAATTTCAGCACATTTGTTGTACCTGGGAAACCATAAAATTGATCAATATCAATGGTAATGGAATGTTTATTATTCCCCAAATTAGTCATCAAAACTTCTGCATCTCCCGTTCCCCAGACACCTTGTACAAATTGCCAATTGGTGGGAGAGGTACTAGTAGATGAAATGATTCCTGTATGACAATAAATCTGGTTTTGACCATTTAATGCTGCATTTCCTTCTGTTGCATCATAAACAATTGTGATAACATCATTTACCGTTGGGAAAGCCGGAGAAACTTCCAGAATTTGACCAAAGGTAAGAGATGAAATGACAGTAAACAAGAGGGAATATGCAGTTTTCATAGTTGTGTTTTATTTAAGTAAAAAAAAGCCTAAGTATATTACAACCTAGGCTTTTCAAATAAATTGTTATTTATTATTTTTTCATCAATTTACCAGTTGCGAAACCAGTAGAAGAAATGATTTTGTAAACATATGTTCCAGCAGTTAGGTTAGACATATCAACTGTATTATTAGTTGAAGTTGAAATAACTTTACCAGAAAGATCAGTTAATACGATTGTGAAATCAGAAGCAGCAACTTGGAAAGTTACAACATCTGTTGCAGGATTAGGGAAAGCAACTGCAGAAATTTGACCGATTTCCTCAACACCAGCAACAGCGAAATTGTATTCACCAGTTACACGGTTGAAAGAAATATCATAAGTACCAGCAGCAACTGGAATATCACCAGCGCCAGCAGTAGCAACACCTACAGGAAAGTCAACACCACCCCAGTTCGTTGCCCAAGATTGGTTTGCTCTAAATTTACAAACACCATCCAAAATAGCATATCCGTTCAATGAGAAAGAAACACCACCATCAGCAGAATTCATTGGAACATCTACTGACCAATCATATGGAGGAATAGCTGAACCAATAATCCCTACAGGAACTGGTTGAAAAGCATACCCTAAAGTTGATTTATCGAATCCTACATTGTAGAAACCTGCTGTTAATGGAATATTTCCACCATTTAATACTGCTGTACCGCTTGGAAATGCTGTACCACCAAAAACTGAAGAAGTTGTTGTATTTCTAAATTTAACGTCTGGAGCAGTAAATTGGAAATCTAATTTTGTATATTGAGTTCCATCTGCAGTAACCATTGGTTCGTTAGCGCCAAATGTGTTAAATCCACCAAAGAAACCGATTTCATCAAAACCAGTTGCAACAGCAGTAAACGTATATGCACCAGTAGATGAATTAAAAGCTACGTCAAATGTTCCAGCAGGTACAGGGATATTGTCTCCACCTTGAACACCCACTCCAACAGGGAAATCTAAAGAACCAAAGTTAACAGCCCAATCTGCATCTTGACGGAACTTAACTCCACCAGAAATTAAAAATGTTTGATTTGTAACTGTCCAGTTAACGTTGTCAGTAGTTGTCATAACTACATCAGCGGACCAGCTTGTAAAATCTCCAATCATCCCAATTACTTGCGCTTGGGTTGATGCAGAAAGTAACACTGCTGAAAGTAAAGTAAAAATTTTTTTCATACAATAAAAATTAAATAAGGTTTATACTTAGTGTCATTTTGACATTTCAAATGTATTAATAATAATTTAATGTACAAATTCTTTCTGCTTATTTTTTGAAAAGTTTCAAAACCAGATAGTTATAGTACTTTTTACTATATTTTTAAATAAATAATAATCAAATATTTAGTATGTTCAAGACTAGGGTAAATCATTTAAAGGAACAAGCTCAGAATTCTTTTTTTCGAAAATGTAATGATCCATTCCATTGGATATCACTAAAAAAGGGGCATTCAACTGACTATTATAGGTAGCAATTTGAAAAACTGTTTCAGTAGTTAAATGAACATCGGCTGCTTTGCACTCAAATAAGAAACTTGGTGAAAGCATTTCGTCATAATAAACTAAATCTGCTCTTTTGGCTAATCCATTAAATATTAAATTAACTTCAACAGCCAATCTTCCAAGCGCAAACCCCTTAAAATGAACAAGATAATGAATTAAATGCTGTCTAACCCATTCTTCAGGAGTTAACAAAATCTTTTTCTTTCTAACCAAACAAGTAACAAAGAACTGATTTTCTCTTTTTGAAATTTGTAATTGCGCCTGCGGTAAATTGAGTTGGCTGAACATTACAATCTGGGCAAAAGTAATTCGATGTTCTTATATTTTAAGTCGAAAACCTTGCCGAGCACTTCACTAGTTAATACTCCTTTGTAGATATAAACACCATTTCTAAATCCTTCGTTTCTGCGAATCAATTCAACAGAACCACCATTATTCCCCATTTCGAGAATTAGAGGTGAAAAAATATTGGAAAGCGCAAAAGATGCCGTTCTAGAAACTCTTGATGCAATATTCGGAACGCAATAATGAATTACACCATGTTTCACAAACGTAGGATCAATGTGATTGGTGATTCTACTTGTTTCAAAACAACCTCCTTGGTCAATACTCACGTCCACAGCAACTGAACCCAATTTCATTGATTCAATCATAGTTTCAGAAACGACACACGGTGTTCTTCCCAACGGGGATCGAAGTGCACCTATTACAACATCAGCTCTACGAATAGCTTTTGCTAAAACCTTTGGTTGAATTATAGAGGTATAAACTCTTGATCCTATGTTGTTTTGCAAGCGCCGCAATTTCGAAAGGGAATTATCAAAAACCTTAACTGATGCTCCTAATCCGAGTGCGGAGCGCGTTGCAAATTCACCCACAGTTCCTGCACCAATTACTACTACCTCTGTAGGCTGCACACCGGCTATTCCCCCAAGCATCATTCCTTTTC
>CAMBBW010000216.1 GCA_945863425.1 Lishizhenia tianjinensis | reverse complement strand
GAAAGAAGGTCGCTCAAAGATTACAAGTTTTTGACTTGGCTGGATAATGCCATTCCGAACAATGATCCTACGGAATTTCAAACGTACCAAGCCATGGTTTCAGACATAACGTTTAGTTATACACCCCGTCAAAAATACATGCGCGAACCAAATAGAAAAGTATTATTGGGCTCTGCTTGGCCCACGTTTTACTTAAATTATGAACGAGGAATTCCAAAAGTATTTGGTTCAGATATTGACCATGAGTACTTGCAATTTAGTTTGGCGCAAACCTTTAAAATTGGTACTCTTGGAACAACAAGTTATCGCGGAGCGATTGGGAAATTTATCAGTGCTCGTAACTTGAGAAATCCAGATTATAAATTTCAACGAAGAAGTGATCCAATTTGGTTTTCTAATCCGCTCTTTTCTTTCCAAGGATTGGATTCAACATTACCGACAATCGATTATTCCATGGAGGCGCATATCGTTCATCACGATAACGGTGCAATCATCAATAAAATTCCTTTTATGAAAAAAACACGCATTGGATTAATCATGGGTGGAGGAATTCTTTATGTGAAACAATACAATTGGTTGCATTACGAGGGGGTAGTGGGCTTAGAGCGAAATTTTAAGATTTCTAGACGGAGATTGCGTTTGGGTGTTTATGGTGTTTTGTCTGATGGAAACAATATTCCACTGCGCGCCACTTGGAAAGTTTCCTTTGCACTTTTAGATGATCGAAATTTAAAATGGAATTTTTAGGTTTATTAAAAATATTTTTTTATTTTTATCAAATAATTGTAACCTAATTTTATTTCTTCCGTTTGAAGAAAGCAACAAACAAACAATAAAACAACTATTATGAAAACAAAAATCACTTTAACAATTTTCGGTTTATTATTCGTTGCTGGCCTAGTTTCTTCTTGCGGAGCAGGTGGAAAAGCTGGATGTGATGCTTACGGTCAAGCTAAAATCAAACAAAACTCTGATTTAGCTTCAAAATAATCAACTGATACAAAGAAATTCGAGGGTTCGTTAGTTAACGAGCCCTTTTTTGTTTAGAATAGTTTCCATTTCTTGTTGCAAAATCAAAGATTCTTTTCTGGCGGCTTCTGCAAAATCAGCATTACTTGAAGCATAAAGGATTCCGCGAGAGGAATTGATCAATAAGCCACACTCTTTTCCCCAACCAAATTCTACGACTTCATCAAGTGATCCTCCCTGAGTACCAACGCCAGGCACCAAGAAGAAGTGATTGGGTGCCAAGGATCGAACATGTGCCAGTTGCTCCGTTTTTGTTGCTCCCACCACGTACATTAAATTAGATTCATTTCCCCACTCCTGGCTTTTTTCAATAACGTGTTGATAGAGTTTTTTTCCATCTTGAGACTCAATCATTTGAAAATCAAATGCGCCTTTGTTGGATGTTAGTGCTAACAGTACCACCCATTTGTTTGGAAATTCTAAAAACGGTTTAACGCTATCTTCTCCCATGTATGGAGCAACAGTAACAGCATCACATTTCAATGTTTCGAAAAATGTTTTGGCGTAATAGGTTGATGTATTTCCAATGTCTCCTCTTTTAGCATCTGCGATACACAGGACATCTTTAGGCAAATATTCAATGGTTTTTTGAAGCGATTCCCATCCTTTTGCTCCATAACACTCATAAAAAGCGGTATTTGGCTTATAGGCTACTGCTAAGTCATGTGTAGCATCAATGATTGCTTTATTAAATGTAAAAATAGGATCTTCTTCGTTTAATAAATGAGTCGGTATTTTCGATAAATCAGGATCTAAGCCAATGCATAAAAAACTCTTTTTCCGTTTAATTTGATCAATTAGTTCTTCTCTTGTCATCTTATTCCCCCTTGAGTTTTTCAGCATTTTCAGCCATTTTTAAAGCGTCAATCATTTCTTGAACGTCTCCATTCATGAAAACATTTAGATTATACATCGTTTTATTGATTCGGTGATCTGTAATTCTTCCTTGTGGATAATTATAGGTGCGAATTTTTGCAGACCTATCTCCGGATGAAACCAAAGTTTTTCGCTGAGCAGCACGTATATTATGTACTCGGTCTAATTCAGCTTGGTAGAGCCGCGACCGTAAAACTGATATTGCTTTTTCTAAGTTCTTGTGTTGAGATCGTCCGTCTTGACATTCAACAACAGTATTCGTTGGAAGGTGTGTTAGTCGAATGGCCGATTCTGTTTTGTTGATGTGCTGTCCACCCGCACCAGACGCGCGAAATGTGTCTTTTCTTACATCATTCATATCAAGTTCAAAGTCAACTTCTTCCGCTTCTGGTAAAACAGCAACCGTTATTGCCGAAGTATGAACCCTGCCTTGTGATTCTGTTTCAGGAACTCGTTGAACGCGATGCACGCCAGATTCGAATTTCAACATCCCATAAATACCATCTCCTGAAATGTCCAATGAAATCTCTTTGTATCCTTTTACGGTTCCCTCAGAAGAATTCAAAATTTCATAGGTCCAGCCCATATTTTTAAAAAACATGGTGTACATTCTGAAACAATCTTCCACAAATATACATGCTTCATCTCCTCCTGTACCTGCGCGCAATTCCATGATGGCGTTTTTGACATCTTCAGGATCTTTTGGAATTAATAACAGTTTTATTTCTTCTTCCATCAATGGCCGACGTGTTTCCAACTCATCAATCTCCATTTTGGCCATTTCCCGCATTTCCCCATCGGTTTCAGTTTCCAATAGTTCGCGTGTGTTTTTTATGTTTCCTACTAAGTTGTGGTATTCTTTGAATATTGCATCAATGACCTCTAGTTCACGGTATTCCTTATTTAATTTAACGTATCGTTCTATGTTGGAAATAATATCCGGGTCCACTATGAGTTTTCCTACTTCTTCAAATCGATAATGAATGGCTTCCAATCTGGAATATAAGTCTTGCATGCTTCTTTTTTAGTAAGTAAAGGTTCCGAATTCAGATTGTATTGTTAATTTTTTGTCAGCAGATTCTTCTACTCGCCCAACAACTTGTGCTTCTACACCAAACGATTCGGAAATTTGAATGATTTCATCAGCAATTTCTTTTGGAACATATAATTCCATACGATGCCCCATGTTAAATACTTTATACATTTCCTGCCATTCTGTTCCAGACTCTTCTTGTATCATTTTAAATAAGGGCGGGACAGGAAATAAATTGTCTTTTATTATGTGTAACTCATCAATGAAATGAAGCACTTTTGTTTGCGCGCCTCCCGAACAGTGAACCATTCCATGAATTGAATCTCTGTACTTATCCAAAATCGCTTTGATAATTGGTGCATACGTTCTGGTTGGTGATAACACCAATTTACCAGCATCAACAGGTACATCTGTAAGGTGTTCTGTTAATGACATACTGCCAGAATAAACCAATTCGGCTGGAACTAAATGATCGTAGCTTTCCGGAAATTCTTGAGCTAATTCATTCGAAAACACATCATGTCTGGCAGAGGTGAGGCCGTTGCTTCCCATTCCGCCGTTGTAACTTGTTTC
>CAMBBW010000215.1 GCA_945863425.1 Lishizhenia tianjinensis | reverse complement strand
TCGACCAGAAATCATCAAAGATATTCATCGTCAGTATTTTAAAGCTGGAGCAGATATTGTTGAAACAAATACTTTTTCAGGGACATGGATTGCTCAAGCAGATTATGGTCTGGAAGATGCCGTTTATAAAATTAATTTTGAAAGCGCTAAAATTGCTAAGGAGGTTGCCTTAGAATTTACAGATAAACCGCGTTTTGTGGCAGGCTCGATTGGTCCAACAAATAGAACTGCCTCGATTTCACCAGATGTAAATGACCCGGGTTATCGCGCTATTTCATTTGATCAATTGGTGGATGCTTATAAGGATCAAGTAAATGCCCTTATGGATGGAGGTGTTGATATTCTTTTGGTTGAAACCATTTTTGATACTTTGAATGCTAAAGCAGCATTATTTGCAATTGACGTGGCGTTTGAAGAAAGAGGAGTTAAAATTCCAATAATGGTTTCAGGAACAATTACGGATCAAAGTGGAAGAACCTTGACTGGTCAAACAACCGAAGCATTTTTAATCTCATTGTCTCATATGCCCTTGCTAAGTATTGGATTAAATTGTGCCTTAGGTGCGAGTTTGATGCGTCCATATCTTCAAATTTTAAATGAGAAATCACCATTTGCTGTTAGTGCTCATCCAAATGCTGGTTTGCCAAATGAATTCGGTAAATACGATGAATCACCTGAAATGATGGCTTTACAAATCAAAGATTTTTTAGATGAAGGATTGATAAATATAATTGGAGGCTGCTGTGGCACAACGCCAGATCATATTAAAGCAATAGCTGAGTTAGCCAAGAATTATGAACCCAGGAAGATTTAGAGTGGCGAACTTAGAGTTGAAAACTCAAAGTATAATGCCATGAATGTTTTTTTGTGAATGTTTTAAGATAAAATAAAAGAGAGTTGAAAAGTGAAAACTAAAATTGTAATGATTATAGGTCTTATGAATGAACGTGATTCTCTATTTTTTGATTAACTTAAAGTAAAAGTTAAGTATGAAGGAAAGTATTTTAAAAACAAAAAGCTACAATTTTGCATTGAATGTTATTTCAACTTATAAGAATTTAATATCTGAAAAAGAATTTATTTTGAGTAAGCAACTTTTAAGATCAGGAACCTCCATAGGTGCAAATATTCGTGAAGCGAATAACGCTCAAAGTAAGGCTGATTTTATTCATAAATTATCAATTTCACTCAAAGAAAGTGATGAAACGGAATACTGGTTGGAACCATTAAAAGATTCATCTTATATTGGTTTCGATAATTTTATAAACCTCCAAAATCAAAATCAAGAAATAAATCGAATGTTGATTAGTAGTATAAAAACTTTGAAAAGAATTAATAACAAATGAGTCACAAATTCCTTCATCTTTAATCTATCCGTTTTCAACTTTAATCTTAAACAATAAACATGATATTAAAACTATCCGGCCTAGAACCATTAATCGTAACCCCCGAAAGTAATTTTGTGAATATCGGTGAACGAACTAATGTAACCGGTTCTTTGGCGTTTTTACGCATGATCAAAGAGGGTGATTTTGAAGCTGCTCTTGCCGTTGCTCGTGATCAAGTGGAAGGTGGGGCTCAGATCATAGACGTTAATATGGACGAAGGGATGATTGATGGTAAAGAAGCTATGGTTCGTTTTTTGAATCTTATTGCATCTGAACCGGATATTTCTCGCGTCCCCATAATGATTGATAGTTCAAAATGGGAAATTATCGAAGCTGGTTTGAAATGCATTCAGGGAAAGGGAGTTGTTAATTCAATTTCACTAAAGGAAGGTGAAGCAAATTTTATTCATCAAGCTAAAACCATAAAACGATATGGAGCTGCCGTAATTGTAATGGCATTTGATGAAAATGGACAAGCAGATTCGTATGAACGTCGCATTCAAATTTGTAAAAGATCTTATGATATTTTAGTGGACATTGTTCAGTTTGCGAAAGAAGATATCATTTTTGACCCAAATATATTTCCGGTTGCAACTGGAATGGAAGAACATAATAATAATGCCTTAGATTTTTTCAAAGCCACCAAATGGATTCGTGAAAATTTACCTGGAGCGCATGTAAGTGGTGGAGTTTCTAATGTTTCATTCTCATTTAGAGGTAACAATAAGGTTAGAGAGGCAATGCATTCTGCTTTTCTGTATCACGCTATCTCGAATGGCATGGACATGGGAATTGTTAACCCAACAATGCTTGAAGTATATTCTGATATCGACAAGGAATTACTTGAATATGTTGAGGATGTGTTGTTGAATCGAAGATCTGATGCGACTGAAAGACTCTTAGAGTATGCAGTAACAGTAAAAGGAGATGGAAAGAAACGAGAAGTAGATTTGACTTGGCGCAATGTGCCTGTTAAAGAGAGGCTCAGTTATTCCTTGGTGAAAGGATTGGTTGAATTTATTGATGAAGATGTTGAGGAATGCAGGCATTTATTTGAAAGACCTATTCAAGTTATTGAGGGGCCGTTGATGGATGGAATGAATACAGTCGGCGATTTGTTTGGTAGCGGTAAAATGTTCCTTCCTCAAGTGGTTAAATCAGCGCGTGTTATGAAAAAAGCAGTTGCTTATCTTTTGCCTTTTATTGAAGATGAAAAAGATGGTAAAAGCTCCTCTGCTGGCAAAATTTTAATGGCTACAGTGAAAGGAGATGTGCATGATATTGGTAAAAACATTGTGGGGGTAGTTTTGGCTTGTAATAATTATGAAGTGATCGACATTGGTGTTATGGTTCCGGCTGAAAAAATTATTGAAACTGCTATCAAAGAAAATGTTGACGTTATTGGATTAAGTGGATTGATTACTCCCTCATTAGACGAAATGGTTCATGTTGCCAAGGAAATGGAACGTGCTGGTTTATCAATCCCATTATTGATTGGGGGAGCAACAACCTCAAAAGTTCATACAGCCGTAAAAATTGACCAACATTATACCAAGGGACAAACAATTCATGTTTTAGACGCTTCTCGCTCTGTAACCGTTGTTGAAAGTTTATTGGGATATAAAAAAGAAGGTTTTATTTCTGATTTAAAAACCGAATATGTAAGAGTAAGAGAGCATCACGAAAAACACCGCAGTGCTAAAGAAGTTTTATCACTAAAAGAAGCTCAAGTAAATCAACTTAAATTAGAATTTAATTCTGAAACTATAAGTGCTCCTAATTTTTTGGGAACCAAGGTTTTAACTAATATTAACTTAGATAGTTTAGTTGAATATATTGATTGGACCCCATTCTTTCAAACCTGGGAATTGCATGGAAGATTTCCTCAAATACTTTCAGATGAGGTCGTGGGAGATGTTGCTACTAAACTCTTTCAAGAAGCTCGAAATATGCTACAACAACTTATAACTGAAAAGTGGTTAGAGGCAAGGGCTATCATTGGTCTCTTTCCAGCAAATTCGGTTGGTGACGATATCGAAATTTATGAGGATTCAGCAAGAAATAATGTTTTAAATATTCAACGAACGTTAAGGCAACAAATAAAGAAAACAGCTGGTCAACCTAA
>CAMBBW010000214.1 GCA_945863425.1 Lishizhenia tianjinensis | reverse complement strand
TTCAAAGCAATCTAACACTCGAGTAGCCCGAATAGAAAAGTATCAAGGACGCATTTTAAAAGGAATCGGCATTAATGATTGTACATGTGGTCTTTCCAAACGAATGCCTAGATGCGATGGGTCTCATAAACAGGAGAAAAAGTCTTTTTAAATACGGAATTTAGTAACTGGTTAAATACTTAATAGTGTTCATCAAAATTCTGTAATTTTTTCAAACTGATTCCTATGAACTTTATTAAACTTATTTACAGAGAAACCATTCATGAATTATTCAAAAGAAGATAGACTATCTACCACGGATGTTAAACATCTCCTCCAATCTTTCGGTTACAAAGAACTAAATACTTCTTCTCCGAGGATTTTTTTCAATTAGCGTTTGAGGCAGTAAAAGAAACCCAGTTTTTATTGCTATTAGGATGTGGATCACTTTATTTTTTTGTTAGCAGAATGGGCGTAAGGTATCATTTTACTTATGCGGATTAACCTTGCGGAAGCACTTTTAGTTCTTACTATTTTTGAAATAAGAAAGTGGAAAGGAAGAAATCAAGTCGAATTCAGTGAGAAAAACTAAGATTCTCTATTCGCTAAAAAACGAATCATAGAATTAAAGGCCCTAGCACGATGACTAAAATTATTTTTTTCATTGATGTTCATTTCTCCAAAAGTTCTGTTTTCATTTTCCGGTACAAAAACAGGATCGTATCCGAACCCTGATTCTCCTTTTTTAGCTGATATTAATTTTCCGTTGACAAGTCCCTCAAATTGAAATTCTGCACCATCCAAAATCAAAGTTATTACCGTTCGAAATCGCGCTTTTCGATTGACTTCATTTTCTAACTCCGTTAGAACTTTGTTAATGTTATCCTCATCGCTTTTATGTTCACCCGCGTATCTGGCTGAAAATACACCAGGACGATTATTCAACGATTCTACTTCCAAACCTGTATCGTCTGCAAAACAGGAAAATCCAGTTTTTTGGTAAATTGTATGTGCTTTCAATTTTGAGTTTCCTTCGAGCGTATCCGCAGTTTCAGCTATTTCCTCGTCAAACTGAATATCTGTCAAGGATAATAAATGAAAATTATCAGGGAGCAAAGAGGCAATTTCTTTAACTTTATTCGAATTGTGTGTAGCAAAAACAAGTTGCATAATTAGAAACCCTGAACTCCGTTAACTGTGGTATATTTCAATACGTTTTTTTTCTCTGGATGGATTCTGGCAAATGCGGATTGGACAGCCAAAGTTCCTTCATGAAAACCGCATAAAATCAACTTCAACTTATTCTCATACGTATTTACATCGCCAATTGCATAAATTCCCGGAACATTCGTAGAATAATCCAATGTATTTACTTTAATCGCGCTTTTTTCTATTTCAAGACCCCAATCTGCTATTGGTCCCAAACTAGGTTTCAAACCAAAAAGCGGGATTAAATGATCAGCATCAATTTCCATTAATCCATTGGTTTGATGAGTAATTTGAACTTTTTCCAGTTTACCATTTCCAGATATCCCTGTTACTTCTGCTTCAGTAATTAGATTAATCTCCCCTTTTCCAGCCATATCAATCACTTTTTGAACTGAATCCAAATGGCCTCTAAAAGAACTACTGCGGTGAACCAATATCACCTCAGATGCAATTTTATTTTCCGCCAAATAAATCGACCAGTCCAACGCTGAATCTCCTCCACCAGCAATTACGCATCGCTTTCCTTGATAAAAGTTAGGGTCCTTAATAATATACTCAACTCCTTTATCTTCATAATTTTCAAGTCCTTCGATAGGTGGTTTTCTTGGTTCAAAAACACCTAGTCCTCCAGCTATCATAACAATTGGAGCTTCATGTTTTGTGCCTTTTACCGTGGTGACAACAAACTTTCCATCAGAAACTTTCTCAATTGTTTGTGCAGCCTCTCCAAGGGTAAATCCAGGTTTAAATGGGGATGCTTGTTTCATTAAATTATCAATCAACTCACCCGCCAAAATAGTCGGAAATCCAGGGATATCATAAATAGGTTTTTTTGGATATATTTCCGAACATTGTCCACCTGGTTGAGGAAGTGAATCTATTAAATGGCAGGTCAATTTTAAAAGACCTGCTTCAAAAACGGTAAACAAGCCAACTGGACCTGCTCCAATAATAATAATATCAGTTTGAATCATGAAACTAGAATAAAACAATTATCTAACATACCATTAGTCAAATTGTTTTACCAATGGTTTAATCTATTATAAACTTATTTTGCGTAATTAACGGAACGTTTCTCACGGATTACAGTAACTTTCACTTGACCTGGATAAGTCATTTCAGTTTGAATTCGATGGGATATAGTAAAAGATAATTCATCTGCCTTTTCATCAGTAACTTTCTCTGCTTCTACCATTATACGTAATTCTCTACCCGCTTGAATAGCGAATGCACTAGAAACACCATCGTAAGATAATGCTAAAGCCTCCAAATCCTTAATTCGTTTTATATAAGCATCAACAATCTCTCGTCTTGCCCCTGGACGTGCTCCAGATACTGCATCACAAACTTGAACAATTGGAGAGATTAGGGAAGTCATTTCAATTTCATCGTGGTGAGCTCCAATTGCATTTAACACTTCTGCTTTCTCACCATATTTCTCAGCGATTTTCATCCCAAGTATAGCATGAGGTAATTCCGGTTCTTCATCAGGTACTTTACCAATATCGTGTAACAAGCCTGCTCTTTTAGCAATTTTAACATTCAATCCAAGTTCCGCAGCCATAATAGCACATAAGTTAGCTACTTCTCTTGAGTGTTGTAATAAGTTTTGACCATAAGAAGAGCGGTACTTCATGCGACCTACCATTCTCGTCAATTCCGGATGCAAACCATGAATCCCAAGGTCGATGCATGTCCTTCTACCTGTTTCTGCAATTTCTTCTTCTAACTGTTTACGCGTTTTGGCTACTACTTCCTCTATTCGAGCAGGATGAATCCTACCATCTGAAACCAATTGATGCAATGCCAAACGGGCAATTTCTCTTCGAACAGGATCGAAACAAGAAAGGATAATTGCTTCCGGAGTATCATCAACAACTATTTCTACACCAGTAGCAGCTTCAAGTGCTCTAATATTTCTCCCTTCACGACCAATAATCCTACCTTTAATTTCATCTGATTCAATATTGAAAACAGAAACAGCATTTTCGATTGCTTGTTCCGTTGCGACGCGCTGAATTGACTGGATCACAATCTTACGTGCTTCACGATTAGCGTTTAATTTTGATTCTTCAACAATTTCTTTAATATGCACTAAAGCATTTGTTCGAGCTTCATCTTTCAAGGCTTCGACTAACATTGTCTTCGCTTCTTCAGCTGGTAAACCACTTATTTTTGACAATTCAGCAACCCGTTTTTGTTGCATTTTATCTAATTCTTGATTTTTAATTTCTAGTGCTTGGACTTTAGCATCGAGTTCAAGTTGCTTTTTCTCTAGCTCTTTTTCTTTTCTTCCAAAATCCTCCATTTTTTGATTGACCGATTTCTCCTTGTTTCGGATACGATCTTCACCAGACTGAAT
>CAMBBW010000213.1 GCA_945863425.1 Lishizhenia tianjinensis | reverse complement strand
CACATTCGTTCTTTTCGCATTTGGGTGATTGCAATAACGGCTATATTAACGGGAACAATTACTGCTTTTTGCGGTCCCATTGCATTTGTTGGACTTGCTATTCCCAATTTAACACGCATGTTGTTTCAAACACAAAATCATAAATACTTACTTTTAGGCAATCTACTTATCGGAGGAATATTTATGTTGACCTGTGACACAATCATCCAATTAGTCGAACCCTATTTCGTTTTGCCCATCAATGCCTTCACTTCACTTATCGGGGCTCCTTTTGTAGTTTATATTGTATTAAAAAAATTAATATGATTTCACTTAAATCCATAGAAGTAGGCTACGACACTCCCTTACTAAGCGCTAATCTTTCGCTCGAATTAGGGAATTTATATGCCTTAGTTGGGAAAAATGGATCAGGAAAAACCACTTTATTACAATCCATAATTGGAATGATTCCCACAATACATGGTGAGATAATATTGGATGAAAAATCAATACATTCCATGTCAAATTTGGAACGAGCCCAAAAAATAGCCTTCGTTGAAACAAAATTTATGGGTATTAACTTTTTAACAGGATTCGAATATGTGGCAATCGGCCGAACACCTTATACAAATGCCCTCGGAAGGTTGAGTGATCGTGATAAAATGCAAATTGCTAAATCTTTAGAAATAGTAGGCATTACTCATTTATCGGGAAAACACACCACTCGAATGAGCGATGGTGAGCGGCAATTACTTCAAGTAGCTCGGGCATTGGCTCAGGAAACTCCATACATATTGATGGATGAACCGACTGCTTTTTTAGATTATTCTAACAAACGGAATTTAATTGAAAAGCTAAAAAAAATAGCACATGAAGAACAGAAATGCATTTTATTATCTTGTCACGACCTAGAAATTTGCCTCGAGAATAACTTGCCCTTATTAATTGTGTCAGAAAGCGAAAAAAAGATTGAATTCAGGAACAATGCTGCCAAGGAGGAGATACTAAAACTTGCCTTCTCCTAAGGGATTTATAGTTCAATCGATTTAGCTTGTTTGGCGTAAAAACCATTTTTCTGTATGATTTCATCGCGTAAACTTTTGGCTTTACTCAATTCCTTTTCAAGTAAATAAACGTTCAGCAACTTCCATTCAGCCTCCTCCCTAAAATTGGTGAAATTATTGATTCGTACACTTTCGAAACAAGTGATTGATTTTTGGAAATCTTTTTTTTCCAAGGCGCATAATCCGCCGTAGAATAGAGCGTTTACATCCTCAGGAAAGGTTTCAAGAATCAAATCAAAATTCTCGGAAGCAAGATCAATCATCCCCTTATTGAAGTAATTCATTGTCTCCGATAAAAAAAGAAAGTAACTAACCTCTTTTACGTCCTGATTTTCAATTGTGGTAATTTTACCTGAATTGTTTGCAGACACTCCATTTAGCAAGGCTGATTCATCCAAAATAAGCGTATTTTTTTTTCGGTACACGCGATAATCCACCGTTTTGAAGCTTCGAATAAACACTTCTTGCCCCACTTTACCATCAATTTTTAATTCCTTGGATGAACTCAATGAGTTGGGTTGCAAAGTTTTCATCGGACTAGTTAAAGAATCAACTAAAATTGGATTATTAACAATTGATTCAGAAACTGAAGACAAAATAGAACTTTGAACGATTGAACGAACAAATGTATTGGTTGGGATTGGATCAATTCCTGAATTTAGTTCATTTGAATTGGCTTCATCCATCAAATTAGGGGGTATTGAACGATCATTTTTTATTGTTTTACTTGCTGCTACAATTTTGTTTTGTTTTGAATCATTTTGATTGCTCTGCTTTGTCACAAAATAACTTCCAGCCACTAAAACTAATGCCAGTATGGACAATCCTCTAAATAACCATTTTGACCTCGTCCACTGTTTTTTGCTTGCAACGTATCTTTTATCCAAATGCTGAACATCAGACCAAGTTATATCTGAATGTACAAAACCGTCTAATGCTTCTTTATTTAACTCATCCGATTCAACGGATTCAATCAGTTTTTTCCGATATACCGCATCCTGTGTATCAAGTAAATATTTGCTATTTGAACGATTCAATTTCATATAGTAGAGGTATTAACACCTTGTTTTTCAAGGGATATTTTTAGCATTCGCTTTCCGTTTTGTATTGCACTTTTTACTTGCATCAATGACATTTGCAAGGAATCTGCAATTTCCACGTAGGATTTTCCATCGAAGAAAAATAATTCAATTGATTTTTTTTGATCGGGCTTTAATTGACTTATAATTCCTTCTAAAATTTCGAAACTTCTTTCTTTCTCCTCCGCTGAGATAATCGGTTGGGCAGTTTCCGGTAATTCTACTAAATCAATGCTGCCATCAACGGGTTTGTTTTTCCTTAAAAGCATCAGACATTCATTTCGAATCGTTGTGTGTAACCAAGATTTAAAATTTTGAATTTCATGTTTTTGTATTTTGTCACCCAATTTGTGAAATAGTTCCATAACCACGTCTTCCGCATCTTCTTTATTCCTCAGGTATTTCATTGCAATGGACAATAAAAGATGGGCATATCTTTCATAAAACACATCAATACAAACTGATTTCCGCGACTTTTTATAAATCACAATCAGCTCATCATCAGACTTTAAGCGCCACTCTTTTTTTGAAAAAAAACTTAGCAATTTATTTCAATTTAATACAAGATGCAAGTTAATCGATAATTCCATAAAAAGTTCATTTTTTTTTAGAATGTATTGTTATTCTAAAGTGATTTTATAACTTTGATAAAAAAACAATTATGTCATCTAAGAAAGATACTTTTTTCGACGAGTCAACCGCTGCTGTTGGAGTAATATACACGATTGCATTGTTAGCGATTCTTGTTTCTATTTTTATCTGGGGATAAGCGCATGTTAACAGAATAACACAAGCGATTAAACATATTCGCTATGCCATTTAACACCTTATTTTCTTGGCTAATAAAAAAGCGGATTCATCAAATTGATTTATTTAAAAAATATCCACTCGAAGTTCAGAATGAAGTTTTTACGCGATTAATTTCCGCTGCTATTTATACTGAATTTGGTTTTCAAAACAATTTTTTTAGAGTAAAAAACCACGAAACCTTTAAGGAATTTGTGCCACTTCAAGAATATTCAGGAATTCAGAAAAACGTGGATCGATTGATGGCAGGAGAGCAAAATATCCTTTGGCCAACAGACACCAAATGGTTTGCGAAATCTTCAGGAACAACATCGGCTCGAAGTAAATTTATCCCAGTTACAAAAGAATCATTGGATGAATGCCATTACAAAGGAGGAAAAGATCTATTGGCATTATATTACTCCAATTTTCCGGGTTGCAAATTGTATAACGGAAAACACTTGATTGTTGGTGGAAGTGCGCAAATAAATCCTTTATCATCTGATTCTTATTTTGGCGATTTATCTGCAATAATAGTTAACAACTTGCCCTGGTGGGCAGAAATACGGAGAACTCCCTCCAAGGAGATTGCTTTGATGAGTGAATGGGAAGAGAAGATTGAAAAAATGGCTCATTCCACCATTCATGAGGATGT
>CAMBBW010000212.1 GCA_945863425.1 Lishizhenia tianjinensis | reverse complement strand
CGCTGGTTCTTTGATTCAAATTTGTTTTTTACCGTAAACAAGCACCTCGAATTTACCATTCATTATGACCATAATTTGGATACTTATCGACCTTTACCAATTGACAACTACTATTATTCAATTTCAACAGGAATAAATATTAAATTGTAGCATGCCGAAACCAAAATATAAAATATCCTCCTTTTTACTGAATAATTTGAAGTTAAGGCTCGAAATCAAGTTGACGTATCAAATTATCACAAAATTTGATTGTAAAAAGTTGGGTGACCTAATTTTTGAGGAAACAAACAAAACGGTTTCGGAAAGTACAATTTATCGCATTTTTCTGTTAGAAGGATATGCGCATGCTCCATACATTCATACCTTAGATATTTTTGCTGAATTTCTCGGATATTCTGAATGGTTCGAATTGGAAAAAACACTGAATGAGCTAACGAATTTTCAATTTCTAGCGGGACTTTTTCCGGACGAGCGGGAATACAAAAGTTTAATTACTTTTTCAATTCATGCTGGACACTTGAAACCAGTATATAATTTCCTGGAGCAGTTTAATCCTGACTTGTCGTTTGAAAAGAAATTATTAATAGGTAGGCAATTGTTTTATTCATTAAAGACAAATCCAAGTTCGAATCTTAAGTTTTTTAAAAATTTTAATTCGCTTCCTATTGTTAGGGAAGGGTTCTACGAGTATTTGGCCGATCCAGATTTTACTATTCCTGATTACGATAAAGGACTTGTACACTACCTGTCCTCTGTTAAACCCCATGAATCTAACAAATCCTTGCAAGATTTTATTTTTGCTAATTCTTTATTGTTGCGTTATTATTTTTTGAAAAAGAATAAGTCTAAAGTGCTGGATTTAGGAAGGTTAATTTATTCAGAAATTTCGTTAACTGAAAAGGAGCTTTCTGAATTGTACATTTACCCTAAAATCCGTTATTTAGCCTATCGCTTATTGTATGAATTTATTCAAAAGGGCTTCAATCAATCCTATTGGGAATGGCTGGAGGATTTTTCAACCAAAGAAATGAATTTAGCGGTTCTTTATGAAAAGAGAATGATTCTTCATACACTATTGGATGTACTACAATTGAATCCTACCTTGCAAGTACAAAAAATGAACGAATTCTACCACCAATTCCCTACTGTTTTTACCCACTTTCCAAGCAATTTCACGAAATTATCTATCAAAGATCGGTTGTATTACTTAAATCCAAATGCCTCCACTTTCGTTTAGCTTTCCATAATTGTAAGATTTCCTGAATGCTTACCAGCTATAAAACCCGTGGTCCAAGCCGCTTGAAAATTAAACCCTCCGGTGATTCCGTCTACATCTAAAATTTCACCTGCAAAAAACAACCCGGGTACTTTTTTACTTTCCATGGTTTTGAAGTCTATTTCAGATAAGGAAATTCCACCTGCGGTAACAAATTCTTCCTTGAACGTTGTTTTTCCACTCACTTCATATCTGTCATTCAACAAGGTATTCACTAGTTTATTGGTGTTCTTTTTTCCGATGTCTTTCCAACGCGTTTCGAGGTGAATTTCTGATTTTTCTAACAGAAAGTGCCACATGCGATTGGTAACTGGGAACGGATTTAAATTACCAATCATTTTTCCGCCATGCTCCTCAATAATCTCATTCAATTTTTCTCGTAAGGTCATTTCCTTCATTTCATCAAGCCAATTCACGAGGATAGCAAATTGGTAGCTCTTTTCCTGAAGTATCCGTGCTCCCCAAGCTGATAAAAGTAAAATTGCCGGACCACTCATTCCCCAATGCGTCACCAATAAAGGTCCTTTGCCAATTAGCTTTGTTCCTTCAATTTTAACGGTAGCTTTTTCCACCACGTTCCCCATTAATTCCCGTATGGGATTAGTCGGCATATTGAAGGTGAAAAGCGACGGAACCGGTTCAATGATGGTATGCCCTAATTTTTCAATCCATTCCAAGCCAGATCGTTTCGGTTGCCCGCCAGTTGTAACGATTACTTTATTGGTAGTAAATTTCTCATCCCGTGTATGTAGTTCAAATCCGTTTTCTGTAGGCGATATTTTAGTAATAGATTGTTTTAATTTGATTTTAATTCCTTGTTGTTTTATTTCTTTCAAAAAACAATCGATAATAGTTTGAGAATCATTGGAAACAGGGAAGATACACCCATCGGGATAAGTTTTCATTTGAATACCTCGTTTTTCGAACCAGTCAATGGTATCTTGTGCATTGAACTGTTCAAAGGCTTTTCGTAGATAGTTTTCGCCCCGTGGATATTTACCGGCCAATTGTTTATTATCGAAACAAGCATGGGTAACATTGCACCTTCCGCCACCTGATATTTTTACTTTGGAAAGTACTTTATCCGATTTTTCATAAAGTGTTACTTCTGTCTCTGGGAAATGCTTTTTGGCTGAAATAGCGGCAAAAAATCCGGCTGCACCACCACCAATTATTGCAATGTTAGCTTTGCCCATTTATAAAAATACTGGAGGTTTTCTGAAATCTAGTTTTGCATCGCGCAACATAGTTGAAGTATTTCTAATGGTCAGCAAAAAGCTCTTATTTGTTCCGATTGGAGTCCAATAAAAGGATAAATCCCAACAATGCAAATTACGTCCAAGTGAAAGAAAGGCGTTGGATATTTTACCTTTTTTCATGTCGAAATTTAAATTGGCTCCCATTTTCCACCTTCGCGTAAAACTCATGTCTCCTTGCGCAACAAGGGTATGGATGAGGTTGTAATTATCAGGATTTGAGGATGTTTTAAATGTGTTTGCATTGATTCCTACGACATGCGAAATATTCAATTTCCATGGGATATTAAATTGTTGCAATTGCTCAGGGTGTAAGGCAAAGTAATTATAATCAGCATTCCAATTTGTATTGAGTTCATCGGTGCTTTCTTCAATGATTTCTCTACTTTTCTTCGGAGCAATCGTGAGCGTGCTGGTAAAATTGGTGGATAGGAAACGTCCAAGTCCTTGCTGAGTTGAAACTGCATATTTCCCTTCCGTTTTTCCAGTTTGTGCATTCCAGCTGTACGGACTATAATTCGCTGTAGACACAAAATTGATCCAATTGGCTGGACTTATACGTAGATTTAATGCAATGTTGGAAAGATTCATGGAGTCGCGCTGAAAATCATAATTACCCGTTATCGAAAATTGGTCTACTAGCCGTAATTTTGAAAAACCAGTCAACGTGTCTTTGTTCGATTTTCGTTTCAATTCAAAGGTGTTATTCACTCCAAAAGTTAAAAAGCTGGAAGTGCTCCCATAATTGGCTTGGTAGATACTACGTTCGAAAGGAGAATAGGTAATCAATGTTTGTCCGGCGCCAGCAAATGAAGAAGAAAGTGAGTTCAATCCTGGTACGTATCGATAGCCAATGGTTGGAGTCATTAAATGACGTAAAATCGGTTTGCTTTTCCCGACAAATCGATAATAGGAGTATACAACGGTTGTTAAATTCACATTTAGGTTGAAGTCATGAGCCATTCCAAATTTTTGAACGGTATCCGTTTTTGAATTATCAATGGAAGCGTCGTAATTTTTTTGAATTTGCTGCAA
>CAMBBW010000211.1 GCA_945863425.1 Lishizhenia tianjinensis | reverse complement strand
CCAATCATTTTGCTTCGGTTGGAACAACTGGTGGAGCTGTTAGCGCATTGAATACAAACCTCCTAAAAAACTCTGATTTCTTCACTTCTGCTTTTCCTGCTGAATTTGGAAATTCAACGTCCGGTGTTTTTGATCTTGGTTTTAGAAATGGAAATTCAAAGAAAAGAGAAACAACCGTTCAAGCTGGGGTGATAACAGGATTAGAATTAACCACCGAAGGGCCTTTTAGTAAAAAAAGTGACGCTTCATATTTAATAGGATATCGATACTCATTGGCAGGAATTGCTCAAGCTGCGGGGGTAAATATTGGCACCAATGCTACCCCATCTTATCAAGATTTCTCATTTAAATTCTCCAGTGGAAATACAAAATTGGGTAAATTTTCTTTGTTCGGAATTTTAGCTTCCAGTACCATCAATATTGGAGGAGGACCAAATAATTCATTGTATGGAAATCAAGTTGATTTTTCAAGCAAAATTGGAATCAGTGGAATGAATCATCACAAACAAATCAACTCCAAATCTTTTATCTCTTCCACTATAGGAATAAACTATTCAAGTAATGATCAAACTTCCTACGATGTTGACCATATGACGGATAATAGTTTTATAAGAGAAACCAATAATGTTGCTAAAACCAGCTATATTATTTCAAGTAATTACAATTACAAAATCAATTCAAGGTTTTTTGTGAAAGTTGGGGTAATTGATGAGATTATTGGATTAGACTTAAATTTTCAAACAAAAAACCACATTTTTGAACCAATCAAACAAATTTGGGATTATCAAGGGTATACCAACCTGGCACAGGCTTATGCGCATGTAAAATATTCTATTTCATCTAAATTAATAGTGAATACAGGAATTCATTCGCAATTTTTATCGCTGAATAATTCTTCATCTGTGGAACCAAGATTGGGTTTAATTTATAATGTAACAAACAAAAGCAGTTTGAATTTCGGCTATGGTTTACACGCTCAAATGCAACCAATCAATGTGTATTTTTTACAAACCGAAGATGTTAACGGGAATATCTTTTACAACAACAAGAACTTAGATTTCACTAAAAGTCACCACCTCGTTTTAGGATACAATATTCAACCAGTTAAAGATTGGCGAATTAAATCCGAGGTGTATTATCAATCTATTTACAATGTTCCAGTGAATTCATTTTCAAGCAATTATTCCATGTTAAATACCGGCGCAACATTTAGAACGGATTTAACAGATAGTTTGATAAACAATGGCTCTGGAACCAACTATGGAATAGAACTAACCGTTGAGAAATTCTTTAATCACGGGTATTACGGTTTATTTACCTCTTCCATTTACAATTCCACTTATAAAGGAAGCGATGGAGTTGAACGAAATACGGCTTTCAATGGAAAATATGTAATTAACCTCTTGGCGGGAAAAGAATGGAAATTGGGAGCTGAAAAACGAAATCGATTTTCCATTGATATGAAATTCACGAACGCGGGTGGAAGAGCTTACACCCCAACAGATTTGGACATGTCAATTATTGTTGGGCATGAGGTTTTATCAACAGATGTTTACTCTAGTTTTTACAGTCAATATTATCGCTTAGATTTCAAAGCAGGATTTACTCTGAATAGTAGCAAACGAAAAATAGCACAAACATTCTTTTTAGATCTTCAAAATATAACGAACCATAAGAATGTTTTTTCGCAAAGCTATGACAACCAATCACAGAGCATTAGAAAAACCAATCAACTCGGTTTTTTCCCTAATCTAGTATATAAAATTCAGTTTTAAAGATTTCCATTCCAAATCTCCCAACTTTTCAAGGCTTGTTCTTTCAGCATCGATTCACCATTAAGAATTGTGGCACCATGTTCTTGTGCTTTCAGTAAAAATTGAGATTGAGGAGGATTGTAAACCAAATCAACGATTAAATGATCTTCGGATAATTGCACCCAAGGAATTGGGAGTTCGTCTGTAACATTGGGATAAGTACCAATGGGCGTGCAATTTACCCACAGTTTACATCCCTGAAGCATGTGTTCATTCAAGTCATCGTACGAAAAAATAGAAGCTCCTTTTTTGGAAGAAGAAATAAAATATACTTGAACACCCAAATTTGTTAAGACATGAGCTACTGCTTTGGATGCTCCTCCTGTTCCAAAAATCAGTGCTCGTTCATGTAAATTCGTAAAAAAAGGCTATATCGATTGAGCAAATCCAAATGCATCGGTATTGTGTCCTACGCATTTTCCATCAACAAACTGAATGGTATTTACGGCTCCAATAATTTTTGCTTCTTCGCTTACCTCATCTAAATAAGGAATAATGGATTCTTTGTAAGGAAATGTAACGTTTAATCCAGTCAAATCGGATTGAAGGATTTTTTGAACTTCCTCAATTCCGCTTATTTCAAAATTTGAATAATCGGCGTCAATCTGATGTTCTAAAAAATAATTCGTAAAAAATCCTTTTGAAAAAGAATGAGAAAGTGATTTACCCAGTAGGCCGTAATGTTTCATAACAAAATCTATTTACCAACAGCCTTAATCGCATTCTTTAACCTCTCCGCTTTTTGTTTCAATTCAGAAATTGTGGGTGCTGTAATCGTGAAATGTCCCATTTTTCGGAATTCTTTCACTTTTTCCTTGCCATAAATATGTACGTAAATTCCCGGTTCTGCTAATAAGACCTCCAGACCTTGATAATAAGCTGTACCATTAGAATTGAGCTCTCCCAAGATATTAATCATGGCTCCGGGTTGTATCAAATCAGTTGCACCAAGAGGCAAATTCAAGATACTTCTTAAATGTTGTTCGAACTGGGAAGTAATATTACATTCGATGGTATGATGTCCGCTGTTGTGTGGTCGAGGAGCAATTTCATTCACCAATAATTTACCCTCTTTCGTCAAGAAAAATTCAACCGCCAATATCCCAACCATATCCAATTTCTGAACTATGTCTATAGCCATACGTTGAGCTTCTTGCTCCATATCAGCCGAAATTTCAGCAGGAGAAAATAAAAACTCAACCAAATTCGCTTGCGGATTAAATTCACATTCTACGGTTGGATAGGAAATTACTTCCCCATTTTTGTTACGCGCCACAATTACCGCCAATTCTTTTTCGAAATCAACAAATTTCTCTAATACCGTCGGTGCATCGAAGGATTTATCAAAATCTGATGAAGATTGTATGATTTGAACTCCTTTTCCGTCATATCCACCGGTTCTTAGTTTCTGTGCAAAAGGAAGAAAATCCGTATGTTGATTAATTTCACCTGATTCAATTAAACGAAAATCGGCTGTTGGAATTCCATGATCCGCATAAAATTGCTTCTGAATACCTTTATCTCGTATGATACGTAAAACGCGTGGTTGAGGAAAGATAGACACTCCTCCCCTTTCCAATTCCTCCAAGGCTTCTATGTTTATATTCTCAATTTCAACGGTAATGAGGTCTTTATCTTTTCCAAAATGAAGCACCGTTTCATAATCTGTTATTGAGCCACATACAAATTCATGCGAAATCTTGCTACAAGGTGCCTCCGGATCTAAATCTAAGGTATAGACATGAACATTCCAATTAATC
>CAMBBW010000210.1 GCA_945863425.1 Lishizhenia tianjinensis | reverse complement strand
AACACCCCTATCCTATTGCATTCCACCAAATAATTGCAGATTTTTGTACTACCTATGAAAAAGAAAGTTGAAATCCTTGCACCTGCAAAAAACCTTTGGCAAGGTCAAATGGCGATAAACGCCGGTGCAGATGCTGTATATATTGGTGCACCTCAGTATGGCGCACGTTCCAACGCTACAAATTCCGTGGAAGATATCGCCGAATTGGTGCTTTATGCCCACCTGTTCAAAGCTCAAGTTTTTGTGGTGATCAACACCATCTTGTACGACAACGAACTCGACGATTGTAAAAAATTGATTTACAAATTGTACGACATCGGTGTGGATGCATTGATAGTACAAGACATGGCGATTATGGAAATGGACCTCCCTCCGATTGTCATTCATGCGAGTACACAAGCCAACAACCGCGATCCAAAACACGTGAAATTTCTGAAAGATGCAGGGATGCAACGTGTCGTATTAGCGCGTGAATTGAACCTAGATCAAATCAAAGATATTGCCAACGAAACCGATGTAGAACTAGAATTTTTCGTTTCGGGTGCTCTGTGCGTTTCCTTTAGTGGAAATTGCTACATGAGTATCGCGGGAGGAGAACGAAGTGCTAACCGTGGTTCTTGTGCACAAAACTGCCGTTTACCTTACCAACTCATCGATGGAACGGGTGAAACGTTAATCGCCAACAGTCACTTACTTTCCATTAAAGATTTAGACTTGAGCGACCAACTTCCAAACCTCATCGAGGCAGGAATCACTTCCTTCAAAATCGAAGGTCGTTTGAAAGACGTAGTGTACGTGAAAAACAACGTTTCCTACCTGCGTAAAAGATTAGATGCATTTTTGGAAAACAGCGAAGACTTTACCAAAGCCTCTTCTGGAAGAACGTTTTATAGTTTTGATGCCGAAATGGACCGTAGTTTCAACCGCGGATATACCGACTATTTTGTCAATAAACGAACCGAAAAAATTGGTTCCTGGGAAAGTCCAAAATCGCAAGGGCAGTACATCGGTAAAATTTTAGATACCAAAGGAAAAGGCTACCTCATCGAGAATGCTGAAATCCTAAACAACGGGGATGGTTTGTATTTCTTAAACGAAAACAACGAACCAGACGGAATGCAAGTGAACGTAGTGTTGAACAATGTTGTCATACCAAATACCTTCCGCGAAATCCCTGTTGGAACAGTCATTTACCGTAATTCCGATGCTGAATTTATCCGTTTGGTAGAACGAGAAGATAGCGCAATTCGTAAAATTGGGGTGAACCTACATTTTTCAGAAACTACAATCGGTTTCCAATTGACCGCAACGGACGAAGATGGTCATAAAGCAACTACCCAACTGGAAACTGCCAAAGAATTAGCGAAAAGTACGGATTCCATCATCCCGAACTTAGAAAAAAACCTAGCAAAAACGGGGAACACACCGTTTATTGTCGACAACATACACGTAGAAATTGCAGCAAATTGGTTTTTACCGATTTCAAAAGTGAACGAATTGCGTCGCGAAGTCTTGGAAATCTTGGTGGAACAACGCGTGAAAGAATACCACCGCGAAGAGTTCCAAATCACCAAAACAGATCATCCCTACCCTGTTACCTCTCTCGACTATACTTACAACGTTTCCAACAAACTAGCGCGTCAGTTTTACCAGCGTCATGGCGTTACCGAAATCGAAAAAGCCTTCGAATTACAATGGGATCCAGGGAAATCGCGCGTAATGACTACCAAATATTGCGTGAAATACGAACTTGGCAAATGCGCACGTTACCAACGCGATACCATGGGAACAAAAGTAGTGGAACCACTTACCCTAAAACATGGCGAAAACGAATACAAATTGAAATTCAACTGCAAACCATGCGAAATGGAAATTTGGGAGAAAGATGCCGAGTTGACGTTTGAGGAAGAGGAAGATTAAGATTCATGTACATCCCTAACCTGTTCGCACAACATAATGAAACCGAAATTGTTCAATTTATTGAACACAATAATTTTGGTATTCTAATAAATCAAGTCGACCAGCGACTATGGGCAACACATATCCCTTTCATTTACAGTAAATCACAAGAAGGAAAACACCAGCTCACAGGACATATTTCAAAAGCCAACAAACAATGGGAATCCTTAGAAAATCAAAGTGAAATCCTCGTGATTTTCTCGGGTCCACATGCATACATTTCTTCATCGTGGTATGATCATGAAAATGTGCCGACTTGGAATTATACTGCCGTTCATGTGTACGGAAAAATCTGCCTCTTAAATGAAGATGAGTTGTATCATGAATTGGCTAAACTCATGGACAAACAGGAAGCCGCAGTTCAAAAACCAAAAGTACTCGCTCAAATGCCTCAAGAGTTAGTTCGTAAAGAAATGAAAGGCATCGTTGGTTTTCGCATAGACATCACCGAATTTCAGGCAGTAGAAAAACTTTCTCAAAACCGAGATTCTAAGAATCACCAAACAATTATTACCGAGCTAGAACAATCCAACGACACATCTTCGCATGCTATTGCAGGATTAATGAAAAAAAATAAAGAATAATGCTCACTCCTTTAGAAGAAACCCTCACCACACTTTATAAAGATGGAATGGTTACTTTTCTGAATAAGCACCCGGAATATTTTGAAGAAGCCATCCAATTAGCAATCACCGACAAACAACCATATTCTTGGCGTTCAGCATGGTTACTCTGGAGTGTAATGACCAAAAACGATTCACGTTTCGATAACTACATCCCAGCTATTCTAAAAAGCATCAAAGACAAACAAGATGGACACCAACGGGAATTACTCAAAATCTTATACCTACTAGAAATTGACGAAGCCAACGAAGGCCAACTTTTCGACCTCTGTATCTCCCTGTGGGAAAACATACAGAAAAAACCATCGATCCGCTATACTGCCTTTCGTTTTTTAGTTAAAATCACTGACAAACACCCCGAACTCCGCAAAGAACTAGACTTCTTACTTGAACCTCGTTATTTCGAAACCCTTTCCCCCGGCGTCAAAAAAGGAGTATATAAAATGTTAAACCGTCACTCGTAACTCGTCTCCCGAAAGCTTTCGGGACGTCACTCATAAAATTACCTTTACCCTAAACTGGAAAAATAAAGTCACAGGAGAAGATTTCACCCAACAAGAAATTATCACAAACGCAGTGAATAAAACGGCAGCTTATATCGTGGAGAAAGAAGGGTGAAACTGATGATATATAAAATTCATATTGTATTTATTATGGTTCATCTATTGGTTAAATATAATAATTTAATGAAACCATAAATCATCCCCCTTAGAAGGGGGAACGAGGGGGATGACAAAACACATAAACACTTTATCTTTCATCACCTCCCTTAAACCCTACACTATCGCTTGGTCTTCGAAAGCAATGCTTTCTCTCCTCAAGGAGGGAAACCTTAAATTCTACCATACTAGAATTATTTTATCATTGTTATATATCAATTATAATTTTCTTAGACTTACTTTTTCCCTTAAAAAAAATAACAATCATGAAAATTTAAATAATTACCCTTAAATTTGAGTTGCAAAAATATACGGACCAAAATCCCATATTTACTGCATGCATAAATATTAATTTTTAGTAGGAAATCA
>CAMBBW010000209.1 GCA_945863425.1 Lishizhenia tianjinensis | reverse complement strand
CCCGTTGAACGAACAACAAATTTCAAATAAACTTTACCCTCTATGTTATTTTCTTTGGCTAAATCTGGGTAATTAAGATTATTCTTAATAAACTCCTGCATGGATTGTGAGCCACCCGGAAATTCAGGCATTATTTCAGCAAATTGAAGAACAAAATCTGAGGCAGTTTTAACAGTATCATACGTGGGACAATCCGGTGGATAATAACCGCAACCTACTATTGGGTAAAACGGTTCAGGATCAGATATAATTGATACTACAGGAATTACAGGAGGGATAAAAGGATCCTTTATGATAGAATCAATCTTCTTTTCTTCCTTCAAAGAATCCTGTTTTCTGACAACTTTATTCGGTTTTCTGGATGGATCAGAATATGGTTCAGACTTACCGCCACAAGAACACGAAATCAATAGAACAAGAGTGCTAATAAAAATAAGTAACTTCATATAATTTGGGAATGAGGTAAATTTTAATGAATGCAACAAAACTATTCTAAAGCCCAATTTCCAAAGATTAAGCCAAAGAATTTTTACCTAATCACAATTCAATTCAAAAAATTATCAAAGCGTCAAAGAAAAACAGTAAATAAATTCGATTTTTTTTCATTCTGGTATTGCAAATAAAATAAGAAACAGTATCTTTGCACTCCGATTTTGGGAATAGTGTTCGTTAAAACTAGAAAATTGTGGAAACGTTAAGTTACAAAACAGTCTCTGTAAACAAGGAAAGAGCTGACAAAAAATGGTTCATTGTTGATGCAACTGATAAGCATGTTGGAAGACTTGCAAGTACCGTTGCTAAAGTAATTAGAGGAAAATACAAAACTTCTTACACACCTCATGCAGATTGTGGAGATAACATTATTATTATAAACTCAGAGAAAATTTCTTTGTCGGGTAATAAAGTGAAAGATAAAACATATACTCGTTACACAGGATATCCAGGTGGGCAACGTTTTACAACAGTTGAAGAATTGTTGAAAAAACATCCAGAACGTATTTTAGAAAAAGCGATTCGTGGAATGCTTCCAAAAAATGCATTGGGAAGAGCTTTGTTCAGAAATCTACGCGTTTGTGTAGGTACAGAGCATAATCTACAAGCACAAAACCCAGAAGTTTTAAATATAGACTCACTTAAATAATTCATTATTAATATGGACGTTATCAATACATTAGGAAGAAGAAAAACGGCTGTTGCTCGTGTATACCTTTCTAAAGGAACTGGAAATATTATTGTAAATAGAAAAGACTACAAAGTTGCTTTTCCTATTGACATTTTACAAGCTAAAATCAACCAACCATTTGCTGCAACAGATACTTTAGGTCAATATGACGTAAAAATAAATGTTTCCGGTGGAGGAATTAACGGTCAAGCAGAAGCCATCCGTTTAGGTATTTCTAGAGCCCTTGTTGAAATAGCAATTGATAACAAACCAACTTTGCGTTCAGAGGGATTACTTACACGTGATCCAAGAATGGTTGAACGTAAAAAACCAGGTCAGCCAAAAGCGAGAAAGAAATTCCAATTCTCGAAACGTTAATATTTATTCGAAGTTTAGTATCCAAACAAACGAGTACTTTCTATTACAGACCCTCGTATTGTTGACTAACAAATATAGGAAAGTAAACAATTTAAAAGAAAATTATGTCTAAAGTTAATTTTGATTTATTATTAGATGCGGGTGTTCATTTTGGACACATGAAAAGAAAATGGAATCCAGCAATGGCTCCATACATTTTTGCTGAGAAAAAAGGAATTCATATTATCGATTTAAATAAAACGATTGTACACCTTGAACAAGCATGTGCTGCAATGAAGCAAATCGCTAAGTCTGGTAAGAAAGTTTTATTTGTTGCAACAAAAAAGCAAGCAAAGGAAATCATTTCTCAAAAAGTGATTGAAATAAACATGCCTTATGTTACAGAAAGATGGACTGGTGGAATGTTAACAAATTTTCAAACTACGAGAAAATCTATCCGTAAAATGGCGGCTATCGACAAAATGAAAATTGACGGTACGTGGGATACATTAAATAAAAGAGAAAAACTTTTTAAAACACGTCAGCGTGAGAAATTAGAAAAAACTTTCGGTTCAATTGCAGACATGACTCGTCAACCAGCAGCGATTTTCATTATTGATATTTTGAAAGAGCATATTGCCCTAGCAGAAGCGAAAAAATTAAATATTCCAACATTTGCAATGGTGGATACAAATTCAAATCCAAAATTTGTTGATTTTCCAATTCCTGCAAACGATGACGCAACCAAATCTATTACCATTATTTTAGATCAAATTTGTGATGCAATCAAAGAAGGTTTAGAAGAAAGAAAAAATGCAAAAAGTGCTGATAAAGAAGGCGCTGAAGTAACAACTGAAACTGTTGAGTCAGTAAATACTGAAGCTTCGGCAGCTACAGAAACAACAACCGAGAACTAAGAAAAATACATAAAAATGGCAATTACAGCATCTGACGTAAACAAACTTCGCCAACAAACAGGCGCAGGAATGATGGACTGCAAAAACGCATTAGTTGAAGCTAATGGTGATTTTGAAGCAGCAATTGATATTCTTCGTAAAAAAGGTCAAAAAATCGCTGCAAAACGCGGAGACAATGATGCCAAAGAAGGGATCATCCTAGCTCAGGCTTCTGCAGACGGTCAAAGTGGTATTATTTTAGGTCTAAACTGTGAGACTGATTTCGTTGCGAAAAATGAAGGATATATTGCTTTAGTTCAATCTTTAGTTGATATTGCTTTAGCTCACAAACCAGATACAGCAGCTGCATTAAAAGCATTGCGATATGACGACCGATTAACAGTAGATGAAAAAATCACTGAACAAATAGGTCTTATTGGAGAGAAATTAGAGCTTTCCAACTATGCTGTGGTTGACGCATCAAAAGTGGTTGCATACAATCACCCGGGAAATCAATTAGCAACCTTAGTAGGTTTTTCAGCTGATAGTTCTGATATGGACGAAGTTGGCCGTCAAGTAGCTATGCAAGTAGCGGCTATGAACCCAATTGCAATTGATAAATCAGGAGTTGATGAACGAACAATTGAACGAGAATTAGAAATTGGAAAAGAATTAGCTATACAAGAAGGAAAACCAGCTGAAATGGCGGAAAAGATTTCTCAAGGTAGATTAAATAAATTCTTTAAAGAAAATACGTTATTAAGTCAACAATTCATTCGTGATGACAAATTGACTGTTGAACAATTCCTTGAAAATACAGCTTCCGGATTAACTGTAACTGAATTTAAACGTTTTTCATTGAGCTAAACTTTAAGGGTTAAGCAAAAGATTAAAGCTGTCATTTTTGACGGCTTTTTTTATGTCCACATTTCTGCAAGCTTTTTGCCTACCAAGCTTCCAATTGCTACACCCATCCCTCCCATACGAACACCAAAAGCAACATTTTCACTATCCTTTCGAATAATTGGGGACTTTGCATCCCCTACTCCCATTATTCCAGACCATTGATAATCAATTCTAAATTCTTTTCCTGGAATAATTACATCTTTCAACAACTTCATCAAGGCATTCTGAATGAGTGGTGTTATCTGTAATTCTGTTGTGGTTTCTCCTTGAAAATCCAAATTTCTCCCCCCCCCTAGCAAAATTAGATTTCCAATATTTCGAAAATAATAATATCCGCGATCTAAATGAAAGGTTCCATTAAAGGGTAAATCA
>CAMBBW010000208.1 GCA_945863425.1 Lishizhenia tianjinensis | reverse complement strand
TACAGGAACCTTATTCAAAGACGGGTCAAAATTTGATTCTTCATTAGATAGAAATCAACCGTTTGACTTCAGTTATTTGGATACAAAAATGATTCCTGGTTTTGAAGAGGGAATTGCTCTTTTAGGTCCTGGTGGAAAAGCTAAACTGTATATTCCTTATTTTTTAGGATATGGTGATCGTTCTGCAGGAAAAATCCCAGCTCAATCTGATTTAGTATTTGAAATTGAAATTTTATCAATAGGTGCACCAAAAGCACCCAATACAGAAGAGAAAGGACATGAGGGACACGATCATAGCGATCCTAACCACAAGCACTAAAATAAACTTACTATTTAAAGGGGATTTTTAGGAATCCCTTTTTTTATGCTTCAAAGTCGGCTTGTAATTTTTTAACCACTTCTGAAATTGGTAGGATTTCGTTCACATATTCAATAGACGGACCCGCGCACCACACATTTTTATAGGTCGCACTGAATGCTGCTTTTTCTAAATTTCTCATTCCTTTGATAAAAGTCAATGCTTTGATCCATTTTTTCATCCATTTGTTTTTGGATAAAAATCGTTCAATCCAGTTTTGAGTTGTTCCAACCTCTTGAACATAAGGCGTATTTATTACTGTGCATGGAGTTCCGGATATTTTAGTCGTTAAAACGATATCTAAAGCGCCATATTGAACGCAAGCTTGTTTATATTCTTCGGAAACTGGAGATTCCTTTGTTGCAATAAATATACTTCCCATAGAAACTCCTGCAGCACCCATATCTAAAATCTCCTGAATTCCCTTCCCATCACCTACTCCACCTGCTGAAATCACGGGAATAGAGCATTGCTGAATTAAAAGAGGCAAAAGTTCTTTATAAGAGATTTCTCCAGCATGCCCCCCTGCTTCTTTGTTCACAGCTATAAGTGCATCAGCACCTAGTTCTTCTACTTTCCGTGCAAATTTCAAATCGGTAACATCACAAAAAACTTTTATTCCTACCTCATGAGCCTTTTTAATGGTTTCTTCTGGAGAACCCAATGAAGTGATAATAAAATCAACTTTCTCCTCACAACAAATGCGTAATTGCTCCTTATACTTAAAATTGGATTTATTAACGATTAAATTAATCCCAAAAGGCTTACTTGACTTACTTTTTATCCATTTAATTGAAGATCTAAATTCATCCAACGTTCTGTAATTTAATGCCGGTATTGCTCCGGTAATACCCGAATTTAGTGCTTCCAAAATCATCTTTTCATTCGAAACTAAGAACATGGGAGCCATTATGATTGGCAAATCAATCCCCAAAAGTGAACACAAATTGACTTTGGATTGACTGTTCATAGAATTTTTAGTTGAAAATTACACTTTTTATTCCTTCAAACTAAAGTTAACAAGTAAATTTGAAATCAATTACTATAAGTATGATTAAAAATTGGCTAAATGCATTTCGTCTTCGAACTCTACCGCTTTCTATTTCGGGTATTTTAATGGGCTCATTTTTGGCCTTTGACGCTGGATATTTAGATTATTGTATTTTTAGCTTGGCCTTATTGACTACAATTCTTTTTCAAATTTTATCCAATTTAGCAAATGATTTAGGTGACTCTTTAAAAGGAACGGATAATAGCAATCGTGTTGGACCTATGCGAACTGTTCAATCTGGGGCAATTAGTAAAGGTCAAATGAAAACAGCTGTGATTTTGACAGCGCTATTCTCTTTTGTTTCTGCAGGAAGTTTAATTTATGTCGCCAAGGAAAATATGCCTTCAGAATTGATTGTTGGCTACCTGATTTTCACCGCCTTCAGTGAAGCTGCCGCAATACTCTATACCATTAGTAATTAAGCCTATTGCTTCAAAGGATTTGGAGATTTAATGGTTTTTATTTTTTTTGGGATTGTAGGGGTCTTGGGGTCGTATACCCTCTATTCAAAATCAATCGATTACGCCATATTATTACCTAGTTGTACCATTGGTTTAATGAGTATGGCAGTGCTTAATTTAAATAACATGCGTGATCATGAAAATGATGCTTTATCAAACAAGATAACAGTGGTTGTGCAAATGGGATTTAGACGGGCTAAGATTTACCATTTTCTTTTGCTTTTTATTTCCTTCCTTGCCTTATGCATTTTCATTTTATTAGAGAAAAAATATGGCCTTTTCTTAGCCTTACTACCCTATTTCTTATTGATTCCTCATTGGCGAAAAGTGAAGAATTGTGTTGTTCCAAGTGAATTAGACCCGGAATTAAAAAAAGTAGCATTATCCACGTTTTTCATTAGTGTTTTAGTAGGAATTGGCTTATGGATTTTTTAATCCTCTGATTCCTCCCCCTCGTTTTTTATCATTTCTTCCTCTCTCCGTTTCATAAAAAGCTTGTACCTCTTAATGAATGATTTCGTGCTGATAACAATACTAGATGTTAAAAGAACAAGAAAATAAATCAAATTATAGCCTGTTTTATTGTCTAAACTGTATACTATTAAAAAGCCAATTATCGCTAAAAGCAAAATGAATAAAATAAATGAACTAATAATAACGATATAGGTTGTCCTCTGATTTATAAAGAACGAAATGGAAAAGAAAACCACAGCCAACGAATAAAGCAAGGCACTTGTAGAATCTAATTCCTTACCATTTGCTTTGGTGTAAAAAAGTCCCAAGAGGATCAAAAACATACTCAAAAGAAAGTAAAACCTTCTGAAATTACGAACAACCTTATTAATGGTGACATCATCTATTCTTCTATCCTTTCTGTCTTGCCATGATTTGGTTTTAAGATCGATATCACTATCCAGAACTTGTATTTGATTAGTAGAAAAACTAATACACTTATTACTAAAATCAGCTTTTTTATTGGTTAAACCACACAATACCCCTTTGGATTTATCAAAAATCCGATTGGTGCAAATGAGGCAATATTTGAGGCGGTCATCCTGTGTAATCATAAACTACTATCAATTATTGATAAAGAAAATAAGACTCATCTTTATAGATGACATTTGATTTTAAATTTCATAATGAATCATAACTCGAATTTAAGATTATTATTTAAAAAACGCATGTATTTGATTATACGAAAGCTAAATATTGAGCGATAGAATTATTGTCTTGAAAAGAAGAGATTGTAATTACTGGAAAAATTATCGAATTAAATTCAAATGTCCTGTAAATCGTTTCATTTCATCAATTTGAGGAGTTTTTAAGTAAACAACCCACGTATAAACACCATTTTGAATGTCTTTTCCTTCCGTTCCATACGAACCATCCCAACCCATTGAAGGATCATGATTTTCCCAAATTAATTCACCCCAACGATTATATATGAAACATGAATATTTATGGGGATCAATGTTGGATGTTAAAATCGGCATCCACATTTGGTTATGCTCATCCGCATCTGGCGTGAATGTATTTGGAATATAAAAAATCTGATTTTCTGTTAAATTAACTGTGTTGATCGTTGAATCTATACAGCCATATTGTGTTTCCGCAACTAATGTAATCGTATAAGTAGCACTTGGGTATGAAGGGAAAATATGATCCGGACTAAATTCGTTGCTGGTAGCGTTATCGTATCCAACATCCCAATAATAAGTTGATGCACCCTGACTTTCATTCACCATTGTACTCACGTTATCCAAATTTGTTAATTCCATAGGATCAGGCGTAAACATTGCTTCAGGATTTGGGTAATCACATAG
>CAMBBW010000207.1 GCA_945863425.1 Lishizhenia tianjinensis | reverse complement strand
ACGATTGATTTTATCCCGTGAAAAAATACCTATTCGCATTAATTGCGAAAAAAGCAGTGTTGGCGTTAAAAAAATAACAAAACAAATTCCTTTGCCCATAACGCAAATTTACAACCTTAAAAAATCGATGAATTAAGCCTTTGATATAGTTTTCAACAATGAATTGGCCACTTTCTGACTCGCACCACCTTGACCAAGTAATAAGCGCATTTCTCCATAATTAGCAATCATTTTATCTCTATATTCTTGATTTTCAATTAGTAAACTTATTTCTTTTCGAATATTATCTGACGTACAATCCTGTTGAATCAACTCTTTTACGACCATTTTATCCATAATCAAGTTCACCAACGATATATATTTTATTTTTATCAGTGTTCGTGCAATGACATAGGAAATAAATGAACCCTTATAACAAACTACCTGTGGAACAGAGAACAAAGCAGTTTCTAAGGTTGCTGTTCCTGAAGTTACAACCGCTAATTCCGAAAAACTAAGAAGATTATATGTTTGACCGAAAATAATTGTAACTCCAAGCGACTCAAATGCCTGATACATATCTAATGATTGATTTGGCGCACCGGCAATAACAATTTGATGCGTTTTTAAATCCTTAACTGCAGCCAACATAATGGGTAGTTTCACATGGATTTCTTGCTTTCTACTACCCGGTAATAAAGCAATAATAGGTAAATCAGATAAGTTGTTTTTTGATAGGAATTCTGTTTTATCAATCGAATGTTGTGCATGTTTTTCAATCTCATCTAACAAAGGATGCCCCACATATTCAGTCGAGTAATCAAATTTTTCGTAAAATGAATTTTCGAACGGTAAAATAGTATACATTTTATCCACGCAACGCTTAATGATCTTCACCCGAGATTGTTTCCACGCCCAAACTTGAGGTGAAATATAATAATGAACGAGAATATTATTGTTTTTCGCCCATTCGGCAATTCGTAAATTGAACCCGGGATAATCAATTAAAACCAAAATATCTGGTTTGAATTCAAGAATGTCTTTCTTACAAAAGTCGATGTTTTTTAAAATCGTACGAAGATTAAATAGAACTTCAACAAATCCCATGAAAGCTAGTTCAGAAATGTGTTTTACAATGGTTGCCCCTTCTTTCTTCATTAAATCACCGCCCCAACAACGTGTTTCAATCGCTGGATTGATTTCCTTTAATGCAGCCAATAAATTTGAACCATGTAAGTCTCCAGATGCTTCACCTGCAATGATATATAATCGAGGATTATTTTGACTCATTATTGAATTACATTCACATACAAAACGTAAGGTAAATAAAGAATTGTACCAGCAATTATTCCCATGCCTAATCCGTATTTTTCGCGATTAATCGTTAAGTAAAACCATAGTAAATTTGCAATAATAGCAAGGGATAAGAATTTGCTGCGCACCATGTCAATATTCAAGAACTGCTTCCACAAATATTCAAACGGATAATTTTGAAATTCTGCCATAATAACTATGACTAATGGAACTAGTATAATCGGCGAAAAAAGACCAATCAGTAATCCTTTAGTATGTTCCCAACTCCAATTTCGTAAACTCATAATTTCCAGTTTTTTAATTCTTCTAATGCTTGATAAGCGGTCATATCAAAATGCGTGGGAACGATACTCACATATCCATTTTTCATGGCATGTAAATCTGTGTCCTCGTGTTGATCTACATCTGAAAACTCTCCGGTTAACCAATAATAGGGCTTCCCAAATTGATCTTCACGCTTTTCAAATCGATCTGCCCAAAATGCATGCGCTTGTCGACAAACCTTAAATCCTTGAATGGCAGAAACAGAAATATCAGGAATATTAACATTTAAGCAAGTATTTAATGGGAACTTATTCTTCAACGCGGAAGCAATCACCTCATGTGCAGCCCATTGTGCAGCGGTAAAATCAGCATCCGCCGAAAAGTTTGCCAAAGAAAATCCGATGGATGGAATTCCTTCCATTGCACCTTCTACAGCCGCAGACATTGTTCCAGAATACAACACATTTGTTGACGTATTTTCTCCATGATTTATTCCCGAAAGTAATAAATCAGGTTTTCCTTTTAAGATTTCATAAATGGCCAGTTTCACACAATCTACTGGAGTGCCAGAACAAGAATACGCCTCCACCCCTTCGTATTGATGAAACGCATTTAGTCGCAGCGGATGATGTATTGTAATTGAATGTCCCGTGGCAGATTGCGGTTTATCAGGAGCCACAACCAAAACATCACCAAACGATTTGGCAACCTCTATTAGTGTAGAAATCCCCTTCGATGTAATTCCATCGTCATTTGTAACAAGTATCTTTGGTCGCTGCATAGTTCAATTCTGATTACGAAAATACATATTATTCCAGCATTAAAATTACTTTTGAAGTAAATTCACACCAGAAAAATGAATGATCTATCTACAAAATATGGTTTTTGCAAAGTTTCAATTGCGCCCATCAGAGCAGAAAAACGTGATGCCGCAGAAATGGTAACACAATTGTTATTCGGTGAACCTATTGAAATACTAGAAATTGAAAATTCATGGCTAAAAATTCAATCGTTGATCGATGGATATATTGGTTTTGTGGATACCAAACAGATTTTAAGATTATCCTTCAAGGAAGTAAATCGTTGGTTGAGTGATTATCAAGTCGAAAGGTCCGCTTTCACTCAAATTAATACTCCTTGGGGAGTTCAATGGATTTCTTGTGGTGGTTTCTCGTCTGAAATGAAAGAATTTAAAATTGGGAATAACGATTTCCAACGACTCACGGAATCAAAAAGTGTATCAAAATCAATCATAGATCAAGCATCCATTTTTCTAAATACACCGTATTTATGGGGAGGAAAAAGTATTTTCGGTATTGATTGTTCTGGTTTTACTCAACTTTTGTTTCATTTGAATGATATCAAACTACCCCGAGATGCATATCAACAAGAGGAAATCGGACAATCAATCACATTCTCGGAAAAAGAAATAGGTGATTTGGCGTTTTTCTCGAACGAAAGTGGAAAAGTGATTCATGTAGGGCTTGTTGGGGAAAAAAATGAAATTGTACATGCCTCGGGTTGTGTTCGAAAAGATGAATTAAAACCGGATGGAATTTATTCTAATTTAAATGGATTAAAAACCCACAATCTTTATTCTATTAGGCGGTATAAATAATTTTTTTCCGATATTTGTGTCACTTAACTACAAAATACGGACAATGAAAGTGTTAATCGCAGGTGGAGCAGGATTTATTGGAAGCAATTTAGCGAAAAGACTCATTCATGATGGTCATCAGGTTGTTGTCTTGGATTCTTTAATACGTGGAAATAAATTAGACCAAGAAACCCTAGAAAATATTACATTATTTGAAGGAGATGTCCGCGATGAAGCACTCGTAATTGAAGCAGCAAAAGGATGTGATCTTATTTATCACTTTGCAGCCGTTTTAGGTGTGGATATAGTTGCCGAAAATCCGGTTGAAACCATGGAAGTGGAAGTTTACGGAACCAAAAACATCGTTGCAGCAGCATACGCAAACAATATTTCAAAGATTATCTATGCATCGACTAGCGGAATTTATAGTTCAACTGAAATTGTGGATGACGTTTTGACTGAAGAATTATTGGTTGACCCACATACTTCTTATGCTATGGCAAAAAGATACAATGAATTATACTTAAAATCTCATTTTGATGAAAGAGGACTAAACTC
>CAMBBW010000206.1 GCA_945863425.1 Lishizhenia tianjinensis | reverse complement strand
TCCCAAAGTTGCATTGATTTTATCCATCCCATACACCCATGTGCGCTCATAAATTGAGTCCCGTTTAATAATGCCAATCCTTCTTTAGCGCCCAATTCGAGTGGAGAAAGAATATATAATTTTAAGACTTCTAAGCTGGAATAG
Organism: Lishizhenia tianjinensis; assembly: GCA_945863425.1. Lineage (GTDB taxonomy): Bacteria > Bacteroidota > Bacteroidia > Flavobacteriales_D > Crocinitomicaceae > UBA952. The sequence continues at coordinate 3,573 of CAMBBW010000206.1, read as the reverse complement.
ATTTTGTTTTTATACCAAACAGTTCCTTCTCCCAATAAAGGCAATGACAAGTGGGCTAGGGGAGCAAGATCGCCTGAAGCACCTAAACTTCCTTGTTCAAAAACAATCGGTAAGATATCTTCATTGTAGAAAAACACGAGACGTTCCATGGTTTCTATTCGCACACCGGAATGACCTTTTGCTAAACCAATTATTTTTAGCAATAGCATGCATTTTACAATACTAGTATCGACTTGATTTCCAGTTCCACAAGCATGAGATAGAACCAGATTTCGTTGCAGAAGTGATAAATTTTCTTTAGATATTGCAGTATCACACAATGAACCAAAACCAGTGTTAATACCATAAATCAGGCTATCAGTATCTTTAATTTTTGAATCCAAATAATTTCTACAGTCAATGATTGCTTTTCGTGCGTCTTCACCCAATTCAATTTTTTTCTTTTTTTCAAGAATTGATTGAATATCACTTAACTCTAGCCATTGATTATTTATGATAAATTTTTCCATTGAACGTCAGAAATTGTTCAACAAAGATAAGATTATTCGGCGGGTTTCGACTATTCGTTTTATCGAATATTAGCGATAATATTTAGGTTTATCTCACCATGGAGATATTTTTCATCCTTACTATTTACAATCGATTTTACTCCCTTGCTTTCGAATCAATCGTAATGGTTACAGGACCATCATTGATTAATGAGGTCTTCATGTCAGCGCCAAAAACACCCGTTTTAATTTTATTTGGAAGGAGTTCATTCAAAATCAAAATAAACTTGTCATACAAGGGAATAGCAATTTCAGGAGAGGCAGAGCGAATAAAACTAGGACGGTTCCCTTTTTTTATGGATGCAAATAAGGTAAATTGACTAACCAGTAAGATTTCTCCTCCCACATCTTGAATAGAAAGATTCATTTTTCCATCTTGGTCTGAAAAAATACGTAAATTGGCTATTTTCTTTGAAATCCAGTGTAAGTCTTCCTCCAAATCGTTTTCTTCAAACCCCGCCAATACAAGGCAGCCTGTTTCAATTTGACCATGAAGCTGCTGATTGATGCTTACTGATGCTTGCGTTACACGTTGAATAACAACTCTCATTCGTGGTCATTTCTGCGGTGTATGCCGCTTCCATAATCTTCAAGCATTTGCAAATAATGTATGTATCTTGATTCTTCAATCTCTCCATTTTCCACTGCATCTTTTACAGCACAATGAGGTTCGTTTACATGCATGCAGTTATGAAATTTACATTGCCCCAATAATTGACGCATTTCTGGAAAATAATGAGCAAGTACTTCTTTTTCAATTTCAACTAAACCAAATGCTCTAATTCCGGGACTATCAATAATAAATCCACCTGTTTCCACTTGATACATTTCTGCAAAAGTGGTGGTGTGTTTGCCCGAAAAATGAGCTTCTGATATTTCACCAATTCGTAAATCAATTCGGGGATCTATGCATTTTACGATTGAACTTTTGCCAACGCCACTGTTTCCAGCAAAAAGCACTTGTTTATCTTTGATTTCTTCGTATAAAAACTGATAGGTTTCGGATTCAAGCGTGGAAATAAAATGACAAGGATATCCAATCATTTCGTAGATTTCCTTCCAATTTTGCATCGTTAATTTAGACTCTTCGCTGTATACATCAATTTTGTTGAACAAAATTGTAACGGGAATTCTGAATGACTCAGCCGAAACTAAAAAACGGTCAATAAAACCTAATTGCGTGGTGGGTTGTTCAATCGTAACCACTAAATAAATACAATCAATATTGGAAGCAAGAATTTGCTTTTTTTTGCTTAGATTGGTTGATTTCCGAACCAAATAATTGCGTCTTGGTTCAACCGTTTCAATGGTAAATAATTCTTCGTCATCGTTTTTTTCTTCACGCAAAATCACTCGGTCTCCAACCGCAACAGGATTGGTTGTTCTCAACCCTTCAAGTCTAAATTTTCCTCGGATACGTGCTGTAATTTCAACACCATTCTCCAATAAAACCGTATAAAATTTACCCGTAGATTTCAGAACAATTCCGACTGACATTTATTTCTGGTTTTAAGGAACTTTGACCCAATTTGTGATAATAGGATGGGAGGCAAATTGTTTTTGCTTGGATGATTTGAGATCGTCCCAAAGTTGATTAATTCCGCTCTGTAAAGCTGTGGTTTCCTCCGTAAATCCATCAAAAATCGCTTGACTATCAGAAAAATAAGATTTCACGAAATTTGTATCAAAGTCACCCGAACAGAAGGCTGGATGAGTGAGCACATATTTGCCAAAATCTAGGGTGGTTTTTAGTCCTGAAATTTCGAAATCATCAATTGCTACAATGCATTTTCTAATTGCCTCTTCACGATCTTTACCCCAAACGACTAATTTGGCTATCATTGGATCGTAATAAATGGGAATTTCCATACCTTCTTCAAAAGCTCCATCCACACGAACACCTTCACCAGCAGGCAAACGATAGCGATTTAATGTTCCGATATCAGGGATGAAGCCATTTAGTGTATCCTCAGCATACACACGGATTTCAATTGCATGACCATTGATTTCAAGTTCGTGTTGTAGTTTTGGCAATCGTTCACCTCGAGCTACACGAACTTGCCATTCGACCAAATCTAATCCCGAAATTTCTTCTGTCACAGGATGTTCCACCTGCAAACGTGTATTCATCTCTAAGAAAAAGAAATCCAAATTGGCATCTAATAAAAACTCAACCGTTCCAGCCCCTTCGTAATTACACGCTTTACAAACAGCCACTGCAGCTTCTCCCATGCGTTGACGCAGTTCTGGACTAACAATTGCGCTAGGTGCTTCTTCAACTACTTTTTGGTGACGGCGTTGGATAGAACATTCACGTTCAAAAATATAAACGGTATTTCCCTGTTGATCAGCAAATACTTGTATTTCTATGTGTCTTGGTTTGGTGACAAATTTTTCGATAAAAACGGCATCATCTCCAAATGAATTGCGTGCTTCACTTTGGGCAAGGTTCATTTGTTCTTCAAATTCATCTGAATGTTCAACCAAACGCATGCCTTTTCCACCTCCACCTGCAGAAGCCTTAATCAAAATTGGATATCCAACTTTTTCAGCGATTTTTTTCGCCTCCTCAATATCGGTAATAGCATGATCCACTCCTGGAACTAAAGGAACACCAAACTCTTTAACCGCTTGTTTCGCGCTCAATTTATCGCCCATAACCTCCATTGATTCTGGGGAAGGCCCGATTAACTTTATTCCCGCTGCTTTTACTTTTCGGGCAAAACCAGCATTTTCAGATAAAAAACCATATCCCGGATGAATTCCATCCACACTAAGTTTTTTGCAATAATCTAAAATTTTGTCTTGATTTAAGTAACTTTCAGAGGAGGGACTTGCGCCCAAATAGACGGCCTCGTCAGCTTCTTTGACATGTGGAGCATCTTTATCTGCATCTGAATAAACAGCTACGGTGGAAATATTCATTTTTCGAAGGGTTCGAATAACTCTTCGTGCAATTTCTCCACGGTTTGCAATAAGCACTTTTTTCATAGAATTAAGCTTTGTTTCTCAAAAGTAAATATTG
>CAMBBW010000205.1 GCA_945863425.1 Lishizhenia tianjinensis | reverse complement strand
ACAAAAGACCAGGTATCAATGATTTATGCCAATGAAGCAGATTTGCTAAATGTTGCGCTATTCGGAATGACTGCTCTACAATTTAAAGAGCAAAATCCATCGTTTGAGGGAAATATGCGCGATCAGGCTACCTTGGAGCAATTGGTTGTGTTAAGTAACATGGAAAGTATAAATGCGCTGCTCATTCAACAAGGATTGACATCAGTAGACCGAATAATACAACTCAATCTAGTGGCGATAACGCAGATGAAATCGCTTGTTTCGTTGAAGAAAACGAAATTAGTAGGAAGTTGAAATCAATCTTTTTTGCTTGACTCAAATTTCAAGGCACACCAATTTTCTTCTGATTTTTGAGAAATAAAAGTCAGTCCTACTTCTCCAGCAGCTTGTTTTAAATCTTCTGCATCCGAATTGAAAAATCCACTTAGAAATAATGTTCCATTCTGTTTTAGCTTATCTGAATAGGAGGGGAGGTGGCGCAATAAGATGTTACGATTGATGTTCGCCAAAATGATATCAAATTCATTTTCAGAAATACAGTCCATGTCTCCGCATCGTCCTTCAATTTTAGTACATGCATTGCGTTCAGCATTTTCAATCGTGTTTTCTACCGACCAATCTTCAATATCTACGGCTAAAATCGAATCGGCACCTAATTGCTCTGCTAGAATGGCTAAAATACCCGTTCCGGTTCCCATGTCTAGAACTCTGTTACCTTTCACCTCTTCTTCTAGTAAAAAAGAACACATTAAGCGTGTTGTTTGGTGATGTCCCGTACCAAATGACATTTTTGGCATGATTTCAATAACATGTTTTTTAGCCAATGATTGGTCATGAAAGGGAGCTAATATTGAAAGTTCATCGCCTACGTGAACGGGTTCAAAATCAGATTCCCATTTGGCATTCCAGTTTTCTTGTTCGATAAAACGATCCTGAATTGAATAGTGAACTTCTTCCTCTGGAAAATTAACATGAAGCAAATTTTCTACTTCGTCTTTGTTGAAAGAACTTGCAGGAATATAGGCTAACACTCCTGTTTCGGTGTCTACAAAACTGTCAAAAGGCAAATCTGCCAATAAGGCAACCGCAATATCAGCCCAAGGATCTCTAGGCTCACAGTTAATTGATAATTCTATATAATCCATTCGTTAAGTATAAAAAAAGCCACCCGTATGGATGGCTCAATGCGTATTATTAATTATTTACAAGTGAATCACCTCACCATAGGCTACTGCCGCGGCTTCCATAATTGCTTCAGACATAGTTGGATGTGGGTGAACGGTTTTTATCAATTCCTCACCTGTCGTTTCCAATTTACGTATAGCAACAATTTCAGCAATCATTTCAGTAACATTAGCACCAATCATATGAGCTCCAAGAATCTCACCGTATTTAGCATCAAAAATTAATTTCACAAATCCATCTTTTGCTCCGGCTGCGCTTGCTTTTCCGGATGCAGAGAATGGGAATTTACCAATTTTAATTTCTAATCCAGATTCTTCCGCTTCTTTTTCAGTCATACCAACGGATGCAATCTCAGGAGAACAATAGGTACATCCTGGTATGTTACCGTAATCCAATGGTTGTGGATGATGTCCGGCCAATTGCTCCACACAAATAATTCCTTCCGCAGAAGCGACGTGCGCTAACGCTGGACCAGGAATAACATCACCAATTGCGTAATATCCCGGTATGTTTGTTTGGTAATATTCGTTAGTCAAAATTCGACCTTTATCTACGATAATTCCAACTTCCTCTAATCCAATATTTTCAATGTTTGCTTGAATTCCAACAGCAGAAAGAACAACATCACATTCGATTTTTTCTTCTCCTTTTTCTGTTTTAATAGTTACCACACAACCTTTTCCAGAAGTGTCTACACTTTCCACAGACGCTTTGGTCATTACATTAATTCCAGCTTTTTTAAAGGATTTTTCCAGTTGTTTTGAAACCTCTTCGTCCTCAACCGGAACAATATTCGGTAAATACTCAACAATTGTAACTTCAGTTCCAATAGCATTGTAAAAATAAGCAAACTCAACACCAATAGCACCTGAACCAACAACGACCAATTTTTTTGGTTGTGATTTTAGGGTCATTGCTTGACGGTATCCAATGATTTTCTCTCCGTCTTGCGGTAAATTAGGTAATTCACGTGAACGAGCTCCTGTGGCGATTATCAGTGCTTTATCTGCAGTATATTCAGTTGTAGCTCCAGCTTCATCCGTAACGCTTACTTTTTTACCAGCTTTTATAACACCATTACCTTTCAGGACATCAATTTTATTTTTTTTCATCAAAAACTGAATTCCGTTGCTCATACCGTTAGCCACACCGCGACTTCGATCAATCATTGCCGTAAAATCAGCAGTTGCTTCCTTCACCGTGATACCATAATCACTAGCATGCGTTAAGTATTCAAATACGTTAGCACTTTTCAACAAGGCTTTTGTAGGAATACATCCCCAGTTTAAACAAATACCCCCCAACGATTCTCGCTCAACGATAGCTGTTTTAAAACCCAATTGAGATGCGCGAATAGCAGTAACGTACCCACCAGGCCCACTACCGACAACAATTATATCATAATTCATAAAGTTCAATTTTGCTGACCAAAATTACAGAAAACTAATCAAACACAAAGACTATCAATCTATTTTGTTTACAAAAACTTAATTCTTATTTGCAGTGAAACTAAACGATAAGGTGTATTTTTGAATGAAATAGCAGTTATGTTTCGATTATTCATAGTGTTTTGTATTCCTTTTGTGTTATTCTCTCAGGTTCAACCGGTGCACTATTTTGGACATCGCGGTTGTCGTGGCTTATTTCCGGAGAATAGCATTGAATCCTTTCAGAAGTCGATTTCACTTGGGGTTGATGGAATTGAACTGGACGTTGTGGTAAACAAAAACAAGCAATTGGTGATCTCCCATGAACCGTATTTTCAAAGCACGTTTTGTGTGAATACATCGGGAAATCCTATCACCAATGAAAACCAATGGAACATCTATGAAATGTCTCAAGCTGAAATCGAACAATTTGATTGTGGTTCCAAGATTCATCCGCGATTTGAACAACAGAAGAAGATCAGGGTACACAAACCTCTCCTACAAGAATTGTTTGAAAAGGTAGATTTATCGAAAACAAAAATTCTTTTTGAAATAAAATCGAGTCCAAAGGAATACGGAAAATCTCAACCCCACCCAGCTGAATTTATTGAAATCATCTTCCAAGAAATAGCGAATTTTCCATTCAAAGAAAATCTTGTTTTTATGTCATTTGACAGTGAAATTTTGGAAGAAATTCACAAGAAAAATCCGTCCTATCCCTGTGTTTATTTAACTTATTTGCCTTATAAATCTGCTTCGAGCTTTTTAAAACAATTGACATTTAAACCTTTTGCATTGGGAATGTATTATCCCACAATTGGCAAAAAAGATTCGAAATTTTTGCATAATAAGGAGGTAAAACTCTTTGCTTGGACGGTTAATTCTCCAAAAATCCAAAAGAAATTGATTCGTAACAAAGTAGATGGAATAATTACCGATTATCCTGATCGAATTAAAAAAGATTAGTTCATTCGTGTATCTTTAGCAGCTAAAGACGTTGTAATTGATTTAAACTCTAAATTTTATGAAAATAGCACTTTTTATTTTTTGTTCCTTGGTTGGTCTTAAGCTTGTTGCCCAAACTGAAATTAACTTCGAGAAGAACACA
>CAMBBW010000204.1 GCA_945863425.1 Lishizhenia tianjinensis | reverse complement strand
TTTGATCATTCAGCAACGGATCCTGACGGTGATGTGTTGGTCTATTCGCTTGTCACCCCTTTTTCTGGCGCTTCGTCAGCAAATCCCGCCCCTTCTCAAGCTCCCGCCCCGCCTTATTTTCCAGTGCAGTGGATTGGTCCTTTTGGTTCTCAAACTCCTTTGGGGCCAGGGTCAAGCACGGTGATAGATGCTAATACTGGAATACTAACTGTTAACCCAAATATGATTGGGTTATTTGTTGTTGGTGTCATGGTGCGTGAATATCGAAATGGTGTGTTGGTGGGTCAAACGGTACGTGATTTTGTTTTCAAAGTATTCGATTGCAATATTACCCTCCAGGCTCTTTTACCAACCCAGGAGCAATTAGCGACGTTTGTTTCTTATTGCCAAGGATTGACCGTTAATTTTGAAAACAATTCATACGGCGGAAGTAATTATGCATGGGATTTTGGTGTTTCTGGCACAAATGCGGATGTAAGTTCATTGTATGAGCCAACTTTTACTTACCCAAGTCCCGGTTCCTACGTGGCACGAGTCATTGTAAATCCCGGTCAACCCTGTACAGACACCACATATATGTCATTGATTGTAAATAATCCTTTTTCATTATCCTGGACAAGTCAAGACTCCTTGTGTATTATCAACAATTCATTTGATTTTGTTTGTCAAACCAGTAATCCTAGCGCAAATTTTTCGTGGGATTTTGACCCAGATGCTTCCATTTTAACTTCAACCAACCTCACGGTTAATGATGTTTCTTTCGCTAATTCTGGTTTTCAAACGATTACAATCAATGGTGATGACGGCGATTGTGTTACAAGCTTTACGGATTCTGTCTACATTTTTGATTTACCTACGAGTAGTATTGATGTTCCCCCTTTGGTGCAATGTATTGGATTAACGGTTCCATTTATCAATAATTCCACCAATGCCTTTAATTTTCAATGGGATTTTGGTATTCCAGGCACATCCTCAGATCAAAGCACTCAATTTGAACCTGTTTATTCTTTCCAAAATCCGGGTACATATACGGTTCAATTAATTTCAAGCTCAACTGTTGGATGTTCAGATACATCAACGACTATTATTACGGTCAATGAGCCATTGATTATGTCTTTTACCCATTCCGATTCGTTGTGCATTACCGATGGATTATATGATTTTGACGCAACCGTTTCCGGTCCAAGTTTCTCGAATTACACATGGAATTTTGGAGCGAATGCGAACCCAACCACTGCCAATACCATTGATGTTTCTGATGTTCAATATTTGACCCCGGGCAATCATCCCGTTATGCTTATTGGTTCATACGATGTGTGTGCAGATACCGTATTTTCGAACGTCTTTGTATATAGCGAACCAGAAATCGATTTTCTATTTGTCAATTCTTTGCAGTGCGCTCCTTCTACAGCCCAGTTTGTTAATTTAAGTACGTCTAGTTCGCCAGCGATTTATTCATGGGATTTTGGTGATTCGGGAACATCCACAGCGTTTAGTCCGAGCCATGTTTATTCGGAAATTGGAAGTTACAGCGTAGGGTTAACCATGATTACCTTGGCTGGTTGCATCGACACATTGTATCTGATGAAGCAAGATTTAGTGGTAGTTCACCCCAGTCCGGAAGCCAAGTTCTCAGTGAATCCCGAGAAAACGGATATTTGCCATCCGGCCGTTCGTTTTATCAATGAATCGATTGGGGGATACGAGTATTTTTATTTCTTTGATCATAATACATTTACAAGTACTGAATCTGATTTTGTGCACAATTACACTATAGAAGGAACGGATTATCCAATACAAGTGGTTTCTAATCAATTTGGTTGCAAGGATACTGCCCGTCGCACAGTAATCATTGAACCATTTTCACTGTATATTCCCAATGCCTTTATTCCCGATAATGATGATGTCAATGATATTTTTCAGCCGGTTACCGATTTTGAAATTATTGATTGGACTTTTCAAATTTATAATCGATGGGGACAAATTCTCTTTGAATCTACCCAATATGGCGAAGGTTGGGATGGCACATTCAATGGATTTCCTAGTCAAGATGGCTTGTATGCCTATGTGTTAAGCTATCGTTCTTGTGCCAATCCATACAATGCTAAAAAAATAACGGGTCACGTTTCCTTGTTGCGTTAAAAATGAGTGAAAACGCCATTGAAACTAGAATTAAATCCTTGCCCGAGTTACCTGGAGTATATCAATATTTCGATGTTACCGGAAAAATTATTTATGTTGGTAAAGCAAAGAACCTAAAAAAGCGTGTTACCTCTTATTTTACGAAGAATCATGATAATGCGAAAACAGCGATTTTGGTTAAACAAATTCAGGATATTCGCTTTATTGTTGTGGAAACTGAACTCGATGCGCTTATTCTGGAAAATAATCTAATTAAGGAATATCAACCCAAATATAACATCCAATTAAAAGACGATAAAACGTTTCCGTGGATTTGCATAAAGAACGAACCCTTCCCGCGTATTTTTTCAACCCGTAGAATTATTAAAGACGGATCAACCTATTATGGTCCATATCCGGAAGCCAAGGTGATGTATATTTTATTAAAGCTGATTAAGGAGTTATTTCCTTTGAGATCCTGCAAATTGGACCTTAAAGAATCGAAAATAAAAGCGGGAAAATTCAGTGTTTGCTTAGAATATCACATCGGTAACTGTTTGGGGCCCTGCGCGCAAAAACAATCCGAGCTAGATTATTTAGAAATGATTAACCAAATAAAGCAATTGTTAAAGGGGAATGTGAATGCAGTAAAAGTTCTTTTAAAACGCCGTATGCAGGAAGCATCAGAGAATTATGATTTTGAAAAGGCACATTTTCTCAAAGAAAAACTGGGATTATTAGAAGGGTATCAATCAAAATCAACGGTGGTCTCCACTTCCATTGAGGCTCTGGATGTTTTTACGTGTTTGATAATTGAAACAACAGCTTATTTTAATTATTTAGTTATTCAGCATGGTGCAATTATACATGCTTATACTGCCGAGGTAAATTGTTATCACGATGAAACCCAAGCAGAAGTAATTGAAAAAATGATTCCTAAACTCAAGGAGTTATATACCAGTTTGTCTAAAGAGATTTTAGTGGAAGAAATTCCTTTATTTCCCGATAATTCGTATCAATTTTCTATTCCTCAGCGTGGTGATAAAAAACAGTTGCTCGAATTGTCCAAGCGCAATATTTTCTATTATCAGCAAGAGAAGAAGAAACGAGCGTTTTTGCAAACACCAGAAAAAAAATACGAGGATATTTTAAACCAAATGCAGAAAGACCTCAAATTAGCTGAGACTCCTGTCCACATTGAGTGTTTTGATAATTCCAATTTTCAGGGAACAAATGCCGTTTCTGCATGTGTGGTATTCAAAAATGCGAAAGCTAGTAAAGCCGATTACCGTCATTTTAATGTAAAAACAGTGGAAGGACCTGACGATTTTGCTACAATGAAAGAAGTGGTTTTTCGCCGGTATTCTCGGTTGTTGAATGAAGAAAAACCTTTGCCGCAGTTGATCGTAATTGATGGGGGTAAAGGACAATTGAGCGCAGCTTTGGAAGTGTTGGACGAACTAAATCTTCGAGGTAAAATTGCCATTATTGGCTTAGCAAAACGCATTGAGGAAGTGTTTTATCCAGGCGACACGAAAGCAATAATTTTGGATCGAAGGTCGGAAACCTTGAAGATTTTACAGCAATTGAGAGACGAAGCCCATCG
>CAMBBW010000203.1 GCA_945863425.1 Lishizhenia tianjinensis | reverse complement strand
ATAAACCAGCGGTGGAAAGACAAATTGGCATCCGTTTTCAATTGGAGAAACGAATTGAGGAAATTTTAGTCAACGAAACATCCAAAATAAGTATCAGTGATTATCGGAAAATAAAGCAACCGCTCAATGTCGTTTATCGCAATGTATATGATCCGAAACAAGAAATTGATCACCTCGCCGGATGGTCTGGTTTTGTGTTCGGGTTGTTGACAATGATTTTTATATTTTTGTTTGGAATGACAATTTTGAGAAGTACTTCGCGCGACAAAAGTAATCGAATTGTTGAGGTGATTTTGGCTTCCGTAAAGTCGTTTCATTTTATGGTCGGAAAGATTGTGGGTATTGGAGTTGTTGCCTTTTTACAATTTTTAGTTTGGACATTATTTGTGGTGATAGGACTCTATTTTTTCAGGGAAAATTTGTTTCCGGACATCTATGATCCAGCCAATTTGGGATTGAACGGTATGGGCTCACAAGACGCATTGGTTGCAGAAGGAATGCACTTAAATAAAATTGTAGAATTGGTGTACGATCGTATCAATTATTCGGTAATGATTCCCATATTTTTGGTGTTTTTCACGGTCGGATACTTTTTTTACGCTGCTTTTTTTGCGTCTATTGGAGCGAGTTCAGGATCGGAAAGTGATGGACAACAGTTTATTTTGCCTTTAATAGGATTATTTGGGCTGTCCATTTACGCGGGATACTTGGCCGTTCAATTTCCAGAAAGCGACTTGGTAACGTATTTGTTTTATTTGCCTTTTACCTCTCCAATGGTCGCTTTGGTGAAGGTGTCACAAGGATTTGCTGCCGGTCAAACGTACACCCTGTTTATGTCTTTATTGGTTTTGCTTATTTCAACCATAATTGCAGTGCAACTAGCATCACGAATTTATAAAAACGGAATTTTACAATTTGGTCATCGGTTATCGTTTAAACATTTTTGGAAATGGATGAAAAAAATATAGTGCGGAAAGCGGTTATTGATCTTGGTACTAATACGTTTAATTTATTGGTTGCCGAATTGATTGAAGGAAAGTGGAGACGCATTCATTCTGAAAAAGACGGAGTGGCTCTGGGAATGGGAGGAATCAATCAAAAAATGATTGCAGAAGATGCGATTTTACGAGCAGAAAAAGCATTGACACATTTCAAAAAAGTTTCAGAATCATTCGGCGCTTTTGAAATTACGGCCATTGGTACGAGTGCCATTCGAGATGCTAAGAACCAACAAGAATTTGTGGAACGTATTCGAAAAGATGTAGGTATTTCGATTACCGTTATAACTGGCGATGAGGAAGCGGATTATATTTATCAGGGAGTGCGTAAAACAATAGACTTTGATATTCCATCCTTAATCATGGATATTGGCGGCGGCAGTACGGAGTTCATCTTGGCTGATCGGTCGGGTATTCTACAAAAGATAAGTTTGAATATTGGTGTTTCGCGTATATTGCAATTGTTTCAATTTGAAGATCCGCTTCGACCGGAGCAAGTGGTTGAGCTTGAAAATTGGTTAGAAGAACAATCAAAGGGTTTCTTTGATCAATTAACGGTTACGCGATTAATTGGCGCTTCCGGTAGTTTTGAAACATTTTATGAGTTGATACACAACGAAACCATACCGTCGATGGATGCATCTATTGAATTGCCGTTTGATAATTTTTATGCCGAATTAGATACCTTAATTTTCTCTACGCAAGCACAACGCGATGTGAATCCTTGGATTGTTCCTATTCGAAAGAAAATGGCACCCTATGCAGCAATCAAAACCAAATGGGTGATCAATAAATTAGGAATTACACAAACGTATTTATCTCCGTATGCCTTGAAAGAGGGGGCGTTGTAGTTTATTTAAAAATCAATTCATCCAAAAACACCCACGTTTTATTCCCCTTTCCTAAATGCCAATCAGGACAAACACCCGGGTTTTTAATCGTGTAGCGAATAGCTTTTATTGTTGTTGATTTATTACTTTCTACGATAAACTGCATGTTGTCTGGATTTTTATCTGTCGGTTCGGCTGATTTGATGGATATGGGTGATAATTTCTCAAATGAACTGCCATCGGTAGAGATCTCAATGTCAACTTGAGCAGGGTAAAATATCCATGATTTTTGATCCCGAATGGCTGATACCCCAAATGAACTCAAATTTCTAGGTTCATCAAAACGCACCTCGGCTTGGATATCTGTTCCGTAAAAGCCTTGCCTATCGCCTGTTCTGAATTCATTTCCACCTTTGATTCCGTCAATTAATGAATTTGGACCTGATGCGGCGTATTGGTTCGCATAAGGTGTTTTGAGTATCAAATGAACCGTTGGGTCTTTTTTGATTAATGTGCTGCGAACGATGGCGCTATGAAAGATTTTTCTTGGGTTAATTCGGCGCTGTAGCTTTAGGTCAATCGTCGATGTTTTATCGATAAAAAAGGGTTTTTCAAATACCACCCATTCTCCTTCATTCAGGCTGTAAAAAGGAATGAAATCGTCTCGGTCATTAAGCGGAACAAAACCGATACCCACTTTTATTTTATCTTCAAAAATGCGTTCTTCGTTTATTAAAAAAGGGGTAGGTACAAAATTTTCAGGTACTTCATCCTCCGGAGAACCCGAAATCCATTTATCATATTCTAATCTGGGTTGGCTTCCCATTTCAAATTCCAATAATCCACCATAGGTTAACTCTTCGTGCGAAATATAGCTGCGATAAAGTGGTTTCCCATTTAATTTAACCGACTGAACGTATTTGTTTTCATTCGAAATATTGGGCGCAGAAATGAATAAAATGGCACCATTTTCAAATTTTAATTCGGTTTGTTTGAATGAAGGTTTTCCTAATTCATAATACGGTTTTCCGGGCGCAACTTGATAAAAGCCAAGACTTGACAATACATACCACGCCGACATTTGACCGCAATCTTCATTACCAGAAAGCCCGTCAGGTTTGGTGGAGTACATTTCATTTAGAATACGATCCACATAAACTTGCGTTTTGTATGGGGAATTGGTGTAATTGTATAAATAAGCCATGTGATGCGATGGCTCGTTTCCGTGGGCATATTGACCAATTAAACCGGTAATATCTGCTTGTTCTCTTCCGGATAGCGAACTGGAAGTCGTAAATAAGCGATCAAGCCATGATTCCAATGAGTCTTTACCGCCAAGTTGATGGATAATTTCTTGAATGGCATGAGGAGCAGCCATCGAATATTGCCAACTATTTGCCTCTGTGTAGTTAAAATTCACTTCGCTAGGGTCGAAAGGGGAGTACCATTGTGCCCCGCGTTTTGCCCGCATGAATTTTGTTTTTGGATCATACATATTTAGGAAATTGAAAGACCGTTTCCGAAATTCATCTTCAATAGTGGTATTTCCCATTTTTTTGGCCATTTCAGCGATGCAAAAATCATCATAGGCATATTCTAAGGTTCGTGAAACTGATTCAGGTTCTTGGTCCGCGGCAATAAATCCTTGTTCGCCAAAGTGCTTTTTACCGTATTCATCCAATTTTGCGGTAGCTACCATGGCTTCTAAAGCAAGTGTGGTATCAAAATCTCGAATTCCTTTAACATAAGCATCTGCAATAACCGAAACACTGTGATAACCAATCATGCATTCCGTTTCATTTGCAGCCAATTCCCAAACCGGTAGGTCTTTTCCTTCTTTGTATTGACGTAAAAAAGTTTGAATAAAATCAACCGTTCTTTTTTGCTGTGTCAATGTAAATAAA
>CAMBBW010000202.1 GCA_945863425.1 Lishizhenia tianjinensis | reverse complement strand
AAGTAATGCACGCGTGTCATTTCAAAATAACTAAGGTAAACGGAATTATTTACATGCCCCATTACATCTAAATCGGCAAAACGTACTTGAATGGTTGCAGGAGAAATCATTTGGTGTCTAGTTTTTCAAATTCGGAATTGTTGCTGATGTACTCGGGTACTATTGCTTTCATTTTCCGAACAATTTGGTCGTTTTGTTGCATCTCAAAAAGGTGAATCAACTCTTCAATGGCATGAAGTTTTTCTTCATCGTTATCCTTTGTTTTCGCTATCAGGATTTGCGGATTGTGCGTTGGAATGGTATTTTCTTCCGAGGCCAACAATTCTTCGTATAATTTTTCGCCCGGGCGCAATCCAGTAACTTTGATTTCAATGTCTTTGCCTATTTCCAGTCCGGATAATTGAATCATTTTTTTAGCGAGATCTAATATCTTAACCGATTTTCCCATGTCAAAAACGAAGATTTCTCCCCCGTTGCCCATCGATCCTGCTTCCAAAACCAATTGACACGCTTCAGGAATCGTCATGAAAAATCGCGTAATGCGCTCGTCCGTAATAGTTAAGGGTCCTCCTTGTTCAATCTGTTTCTGGAATAAAGGAATCACCGAACCGTTTGAGCCCAGCACATTTCCAAACCGTGTTGTGATGAATTTGGTTGTACTTAAATTATTTTTTGTTTGAGCATATATTTCTGCAACACGCTTGGATGCTCCCATCACATTGGTCGGATTCACAGCCTTGTCCGTGGAAATCATTACAAATTTATGTACGCCAAACTCCAGCGATAAGTCAACTAGGTTTTTCGTTCCTTTTACATTGGTTAAAACGGCTTCTGACGGATTATTTTCCATCAATGGAACATGCTTGTATGCCGCCGCATGGAAAACATATTCTGGTTTGTAGAAATCAAATACGCGTTTCAATCTGTCGTAATTTCGGATATCACCAATTACAATTTCGAATGGAAAAGCATTTCCTTTGGCCTGTAAATCTTGTTGTAAATCATACAATGCCGATTCTGCTTGATCCAGTAAAATGATGTTTTTTGGTTCGTAGTTTCCAATTTGCTTCACCAATCCACTACCAATAGAACCCGCAGCGCCGGTAACTAAAATTACTTTTCCGTTTAATTCGGCTGAGATTTTCGCTTGATCCAATTGAATGGGTTTTCTACCTAATAGATCCTCAATATTGATTTTAGAAAGTTGCTTGGATGAAAATTCACCATTGATCCAACTGCGTGGCCGTGGCACTTTTTGAACTTCAATTCCTAAACTCAAGCATTTTTCTACTATGCGATTGATGTTTTCCGTATCGGGATTTTGAATTGCAATAATTAATGTTTTTATTTCAAATTCGGTAGCTAATTCTTCCAGTTTCTCTGGTGCATATATCCGCGTTCCTTCTAAACGTGTATTGTGCATTTTTTTGTTATCGTCCAGAAAACCAATGATTTTTTGGTTGATTAATCGGTCTTTGGAGATGGTTCGTTTGGTGATTAATCCTGAAACCCCAGCCCCATACACAATAACATTTACCTTTGCAGATTTATCTTTGGTGGCTTCCAAATACACTAATTTTACGATGAATCGACTCCCAACGGTGAATGCAAAACTCACTAAAAATTCCATGATTAAAATCGAGGTAGGAAACAAGTAATACCCATCCATAAATTGTGCTCGTACAATACTAGCTATCGTGAATATCAAAGTTGTGGATGAAATCGCGAGGAATATTCTCCTCAAATCTTCCGTAGAGGTATAACGAACCAATCCTTTTTGAATACGAAACAATTGAAAAACAGCGAATTTTACGATGATATAAAATAAAATAGACTTGGATAATATACTCCATTCCTTTTGAATTAGGCTATATTCTGCTTTTAAATCAAAACGAATCAAATAAGCAAATGCAAGCGCAGAAATGTTTAGCAACAAATCAAGTAAAACGATAACCCATCTTGGGGTATGTTTGCGCAAACTAATCATAGGCAAATGTAACGAATAAAATTACACTGTTTTTCTAAGAAACGTTAATGAAAATTAATCGTTATCTTAGTAATTATCGCTTGGTCCCAATCAAAAACATGGCGGGTTTTTTAGCAATGTCCACAGCTCGTTGTTTCCATTCCCCCACTGAAAGAGTTTTCACATAGGCTCCGTGAAGTGTTAGATTGTATGCAATGCATAAAGGTGTGGCGTCCGATAGTTCATTGACCATGTCTTCCAGTACGTGCATATTTCGGAAAGGCGTATCCATAAAAATGTGCGTTTTTCCATTGCGAAAAGCATCAGCTTCCATGTCCTTCAACTTTTTGATTCGATCACGTCTTTCACGAGGTAAGTACCCATGAAAAGTAAATTGTTGTCCGGAAAACCCACTTGCCATTAAAGCGAGTAGGATAGAGGAAGGCCCAACAAGAGGAACTACTTCCATATTTAGGTCGTGAGCTAATGAAATAATTTCGGCCCCCGGATCAGCAACAGCTGGACAACCTGCCTCGGAAATTACACCGCAATCTTCTCCCCGTTTTGATAAATCCAAGAGTATTAAAGGCAATTTTTCTTTGATGGATTTTCCCATGATATGAAACGTACAATCATCAATTGGGAATTCACGATCCATTTTTCGTAATAAACGACGTGCAGAGCGAATTTCTTCTACAAAAAACGTACGAAGAGAAATGGCAATGGTAGAAACATCTTCAGGAATAATATCCGACAATGATTCACCACCAAGGGTATTAGGAATTAGGTAAACGTTTGCTCTTTTCATAGTTTTTTGAGTGTTTCAATAAATGTATCGGTTGCTTCGTCCAGTAGGTTAAAAACGAATTCAAATGCTGCCTGGTCGCCATAGTAAGGGTCGGGGACTTCTGATAAATCTGGATGATTAACCTGTTCCAAGAACAATTTTACTTTGTTTCGTTGTTTTTCATTTTTTGCGAGCGCTTGCATGTTCAATTGATTTTCTTTGTCCATCGCAAAGACATAATCAAAAGTTTCTAAATCGCTTGCTTGAAATTGGCGTGCGCGCAAATCACTGATATCAACACCATATTTGGCGGCAGTATCTATCATGCGATGGTCGGGCTTGGATCCAATGTGGTATCCTGCTGTTCCGGCAGAATCTGTTTCAACGTCTAAGTTGAGTGCCCGAATTTTGTGACGCAGCAGTCCTTCTGCCATGGGCGAACGACAAATGTTGCCCAAACAAACCATCAATACTTTAGTGGCCATTATAATAACCCTTTTTCAACCAATAAATGGGCAATTTGAACGGCATTGGTGGCAGCTCCTTTACGCAAATTATCAGCAACAATCCATAAATTCAAGGTATTTGCCTGACTTTCATCCCTGCGAATGCGTCCAACGAATACGTCATTTTTGTGTTGCGCGTATTTGGGCATAGGATACACGTAATTGGATGGGTCATCTTGTAAGGTAATTCCAGGTGTATTTTCTAATAGGTTCCTCACTTCTGAAAGATCGAATTCGTGTTGAAATTCAATATTAACCGCTTCAGAATGTCCTCCAACAACGGGTACGCGAACTGCCGTTGCGGTAACGTTGATTGCCGAGTCCAGAATCTTTTTCGTTTCGTTGGTCAATTTCATTTCTTCCTTCGTATATCCATTTTCCAAGAAAACATCGCATTGCGGAATACAATTTTTATCAATCGGATACTTGTAGGCCATATCTCCATCTATTCCGGCGCGTTCATTTTCCATTTGTTCAACCGCT
>CAMBBW010000201.1 GCA_945863425.1 Lishizhenia tianjinensis | reverse complement strand
GCAGTGTACTCTGTAGAAATATCTTTATCGTCGAATGTGATTAAATTTGCGAATCCCATTACTTCTTCGTAGAATTTCGCCCATTTATTCATATCTCCCAAATCCACATTTCCAACCATGTGATCGATATATTTCAATCCAGTTGGTATTGGATTATATTCCGATTCCCATTTTTCAAATCCTGGTAAAAAAACACCATTGTAATTTTTTCGTTCTACAAAAATATGGACAGTATCTCCATAGGTATGAATCCCTGCTCGAACAACTTCCCCGTCTTTATCGGATTCTACGCGTGGTTCAAAGTAAGATTTCGCACCTCTTTTGATTGTTTCTTCATACGATTTTCTTGCATCATCCACCCAAAGTGCGATCACTTTCACACCATCCCCGTGTTGTTTAATATGTTCACCAATTTCACTTTCTGAATTTAATGGCGTTGTTAAAATCAATTTAATTTTATCTTGTTTTACTACATAGGAAGTTCTGTCTGTTACTCCAGTCTCTAAACCTTGGTATGCAAAGGATTGAAATCCAAAAGCGGTTTTATAATAGTGTGCTGCTTGTTTTGCATTTCCTACGTATAATTCAACATAGTCTGTACCGTTGATTGGAAGAAAATCTTTTGCTTCAGTGAAGATTTTTTCTAACCCGTAGTTATAATTCTCGACGTTTTTTAAATTTTTTGTTTCCATTTTTTTTGTTTTTTTAATTATGGGTGAATCGCGATTCACCCTTACGGTTGATTCTTTTGGGTGAATCACGATGTTTTCGGGTGAATCACGATCTATTTGGGTGAATCACGATTCTATTCGGGTGAATCACGATTCACCCCTAACCTAGCATTTCTTGGTTTACCCATGATTTATAATAGTCATTGATTTCTAATCCAAGCGCTTCTTCCGTAATCATTACTGGTTTGAATGGATCAATCATCACTGCTAATTCATTCGTTTCTTTTTTACCGATACTTCTTTCGATAGCACCTGGATGAGGTCCGTGTGGTAATCCGCCTGGATGCAAGGTGATTTGACCTTTTTCAATGTCATTTCTACTCATAAAATCACCATCTACGTAGTAAAGTAATTCGTCTGAATCAATATTACTATGGTGGTAAGGTGCAGGAATTGCGTCTGGGTGATAATCGTACATACGAGGCACAAACGAACAGATTACGAAGTTGTTACCTTCAAATGTTTGGTGAATCGGTGGTGGCATGTGGATGCGACCTGTGATTGGTTCAAAGTTAAATATAGAAAACGCATATGGATAATGGTAACCATCCCAACCAGCTACATCAAATGGATGTGTAGCGTAGGTATACGGATAAATATTTCCTTGTTTTTTGATGTTAACCAAAAAATCACCCTTTACATCAAACGTATCTAAGGCTTGTGGAGTTTTAATATCACGTTCACAGAATGGAGAATGTTCTAATAATTGTCCGTATTGATTACGGTATCTTTTAGGAGTAGTAATTGGACTGAAAGACTCGACAATTAACAATTTATTTTCTTCTGTAGCGAAGTCTAATTGATATACTGTACCTCTAGGGATAATTAAATAATCCCCATATTCAAACTCAATTTTACCATACATTGTTTTCAATGTACCATTACCCAGGTGAATGAAAATCATTTCATCTGCGTCTGCATTCTTAAAAAAGTAAGGAGATGAATTTTTCGGCGCGGCTAAACCAATATGCATGTCATTATTGACAAAAAGTGTTTTACGACTTTTAATATAATCTGCTTCTGGTTTTAACTGAAAACCTGCAAAACTTAAACATTTTAAACTTTCAGATACAGCAATTTTAGGTTTTACAGAATATGCTTCCCCCATTTCTTTCACCATTGTTGGTGGATGTAAATGATACACTAATGAAGACATTCCTGCAAACCCCTCTGTTCCTACTAATTCTTCGTGGTATAAATTCCCGTTAGATTGTCGAGAAACGACGTGTCTCTTTGTAGGAATTGTACCGTGTTTTTGATAGAATGGCATCGTGTTGGGTTTTATAATTAACTGAAACAAAGTAATGAAGATTCAAATGCGTGATGAATGATGCTACTCACAGAAAAACATGATTAATGTCAGTATATTGAGAGATTGGCAGATTAACAGATTGGCAGATTGAAGATTGAAGATTGGCAGATTGAAGATTGGCAGGTTACTAGATCACAGAATAGAAATGTGTGTTTGCTTTTTATATCTTTACACCGTATTTATAATCACCGTCAATGAAAACTATATTGATTTGTATTGCATTAATTTGCACAAACATACTTTATGCACAGACCCAAGGGGTAGCTTACACAGCGGTTGGAAAAGGAGTAGCCACTACCTTTTTAACAGATTACCAATGTTTGGGTGTAAACACTTCTGCACTTGGTTGGGGAACTGGCTATACCAAGAAAAAATTCACCATGGGATCGAGTGAATTTGGATTTGGAATTTCTTCCGATGTATTAAATCAAGAACGTTTAAAGAATTTCGGAAAATCTATTTTTACTGCAATTGCCTATGATTCAACAAAGATAATAAACTGGAAAAGCCAACAAGCTGCAATTTCTGAATATGCCCAAGCTGGAATATCTTTGTATGCAGACTATAATTGGGGAGGACTTTCATTTCAAGGAAAATTATTTGGTGGTATAGCTTTTAATGTACGTGAAAATTATCAGTGGTATTCCCAATTAAGCAAAAATGCAACGGACTTAATTGTTAATGGAAAAGTTTCTAGTTTATTTGATTCTGTAGATGTCAAATTCGGAAACATTACTACACGTATTCCAAATACGGGAAATATTTCATCCGATACCTTGAAAAATGTCGTAAGCGGAACCATGGCAATCCCTTTACCCCTGAGTTCATTGTTACATGGAACCTCCATCAAAATGGTTTGGAATCGATCCTACAATCTTGGCTACGGACGAAAATTATTTGGAATTGATAGTATCATCGAAATCTATGCTGGTATTGGTGGGCGTATCATTAAGTCAATGGCAATGTTTGATTTAGATGCTACTGGCAATGGAATTGAATTACATTCTTCGCTAACTTCGTCCTATAAAATAAACTACCAAAATGTATTATCGACTGTTAACACGCTACAA
Source organism: Lishizhenia tianjinensis (assembly GCA_945863425.1). Taxonomy (GTDB): domain Bacteria; phylum Bacteroidota; class Bacteroidia; order Flavobacteriales_D; family Crocinitomicaceae; genus UBA952. Next base: position 635 of record CAMBBW010000201.1, on the reverse strand, counting down.
AATTATTCTGGCGGTATTCCTCCTGCAGTTGGTTCTGGATATGGACTTGATTTTTCGGTTAGTACTATCCTGTGGAATAAATTGAAAGTTGCGATTGCAGTCAACAACATTGGTTCTGTTACCTACAATCGAAATGTATATACCATCAAAGACACATTGATTGGTAACATCGGAATTAATAGTTTAACAGACATGGATATTTCTAAATCTGTGAATCAATTACTTACAAAAGGTGGATTATTAACCTTAAAAGGACAAGAAAAATACATATTAGCAAATGCTGCTACATTTCGCTTTGGAACAAGTTTTCATTGGCGAAAAATCTTAGGAATTGGCTTTGATTTAGTGGCGCCTTTTAATTCTGACAATCCAGGCAATATAAAAAATACTGTGATTTCTTTTGGTGGTGATCTACGAATATTAAAATGGTTACAATTAAGTTGTGGGTACTTTGGAGGCGGAATTTACAAAAACAATATGCCTGTTGGAATCAACTTCATTTTACGAAATGGTGGGTATGAATTTGGGATTTCCTCCCGCGATGCTTTATCCTTTTTCCAAAAAGATGCGCATAGTTTATCTTTTGCAATGGGATTTGCTCGGGTACGATTTTAGATTGGTAATAGGGATTAGCT
>CAMBBW010000200.1 GCA_945863425.1 Lishizhenia tianjinensis | reverse complement strand
CATTTTTTGACACAGAATCAAAAACTACAAGTAGAAGATATTGAATTTGATGTCTTTCATACTCCTGGACATGCTCCTGGACATGTAATTTTTCATTCACCTGAAAATGGATTTGTAATCAATGGGGATGTGCTGTTTAAAGGAAGTTTCGGTAGAGTTGATTTACCTGGAGGAGATATTGAGATTCTGAAAAAATCCATTCATGAAATAATGTTTACTTTACCTGAAAATACAATTGTTTATTGTGGGCACGGACCCGAAACAACCATTAAGGCAGAGAAACAAACGAATTACATTCTTCAATTTTAAGAAAATAAAACAGAATTCAAACTTACTTAGTAGAAGGAAGGATAAGTTGATGGATTTGCCTCGTGCATCATGGAATACACTTTTTCAACAATATCATCGATACTTGGTTTTGAAAAATAGTCACCATCTGTGCCATAAGCCGGACGATGGTCTTTTGCACTCAATGTTTCCGGAGCAGTATCCAAATGATAATATGATTTTTGTTCTACAAGGATCTTATCGAGCAGATAGCCGGTTGCGCCGCTGCTAACGTCTTCATCAACAATCAACAAACGGTTTGTTTTTTCAATTGATTTTGAAATGAGTTTGTTTAAATCAAATGGAATTAGCGTTTGAACATCAATCAACTCAACATCAATTCCCAATTCCATTAATTGTTTTGCTGCGATTTCGCATAAATTAAATGTAGAACCGTATGAAACAATCGTAATATCTGTTCCTGTTTTTACAATTTCTGGTACCCCTAGAGGTTCTCTAAACTCCCCAATATTAACAGGCATTTTTTCTTTTGTTCGATATCCATTTAAAGGCTCAATTACCAAAGCAGGTTCGTCAGAAGCTAATAATGTATTGTAAAAACCGGCTGCTTTGGTCATGTTTCTGGGTACACAAACATGAATTCCACGGATTGAATTTACAATCATTCCCATTGGCGAACCACTATGCCAAATCCCTTCTAATCGATGTCCTCTTGTAGAAATAATGAGCGGTGCTTTTTGTCCTCCTTTTGTGCGGTATTGCACCGTTGCCAAATCATCAGACATAACTTGAATCGCGTAAAGCAAATAATCCAAATATTGAATTTCAGCAATTGGGCGTAAACCCCTCATTGCCATGCCAATACCTTGACCAATTATTGTGCATTCACGAATTCCGGTATCAAAAACACGATTGATTCCAAATTGACTTTGAAGTCCTTCCAATGTTTGGTTTACTCCACCAATTCCACCAACATCTTCACCAAAAACAAGTACTTCAGGACGTTCAGCTAATATTTTACGGTAATTTTCGCGCAAAATAATTCTACCATCTTCCAGGGTTGACGTTTCGTCATAGATGGCCGGAATTGGAGATACTTTTAGCGCTGCATGTTCAGATTCAGAATGTAGGTAAGAACTATATCGGTTGTAATTTATTGAAAATTGATGCTCAATCCAATTGGCTAATAATTTCTGTGTTTCATTGTTATCGTTAACAGCCAAACGCAAACATTTACGAGCAATGGTTAAAATATCTTTTCGAACTGGTTCAAACGCTTTTTCTAACACTTCAATTTCTTTCTCAATGAAAATGCGATTTTTGGATTTTTCTGCAACTTGTTTTAACAGTGCTACAGCTTCAAGTTGATCTTTCTTGATTTCATCCGTGAATTGCTTCCAAGCTTTATTTTTAGCATCACGCACTTTGTTTTTTGCTTCAGAATGAATTTCATTTAATTCCTCTTCAGTGGCTAATTTCAATCCTTTTTTTGAGAAATTTAAAATAAATTCTCTGAACTTGTTGATGCAATCAAAATCGTTTTCCCATTGTAATCGTTCTTCTGATTTATACCGTTCATGTGAACCGGAAGTTGAATGTCCTTGGGGTTGATTTACTTCTTGTACATGTACTAAAACAGGAACATGTTCTTCTCTTGCAATTTTTGTTGCTCTTTCGTATGTTTCGCAAAGATGCGCGTAATCCCATCCTTTTGTAAGTAAAATTTCAAAACCTGTTTTTTCCTTTGTACGTTGCATTCCAGCTAGCGCTTCCGAAATACTTCCTTTTGTTGTTTGGAATTCACGTGGCACAGAAATTCCGTAACCATCGTCCCAAACAGACATAACCACTGGAACCTGCATTACACCAATTGCATTTATTGATTCCCAAAAAGGTCCTTCAGAAGTCGAAGCATCCCCAATTGTACCAAAAACAACCTCATTTCCACCATTTGTAAATTTATTGAATTCTGAATTTGAATTTAATTCCTTGTTTGTGCGGTAAACTTTTGATGCCATTGCTAGACCTACCAAACGAGGCATCTGACCTGCTGTTGGTGAAATATCAGAGGAACTGTTTTTTTGTGTCATCAAATTTTTCCAATTCCCTGAAGCATCTAAATTTCTAGTTGCAAAATGTCCACCCATTTGTCGACCGGCAGATTGCGGTTCAAAAGAAACATCAGTATGGGCATATAAACCAGCAAAGTACTGTTCAATCGTTAATTGATCTATGGCCATCATGAGTGTTTGATCTCGGTAATAACCTGATCGAAAATCTCCATTTTGAAATTGTTTAGCCAAAGCAATTTGGGCCAATTCTTTCCCATCACCAAAAATTCCAAATTTGGCTTTACCGGTCAACACCTCTTTTCTGCCCATTAGAGAAGTTTCCCTCGATTCACACGCCATTCGAAAGTCAGCTAAAACTTGAGCTTTGAAGGTATCGAAATCAATTAATGGGGTAGTTTCCACTTTTGCTGCTTTTGCCATAAAGAAATCTTTAAAATAGAATAGGTGCAAAGATAGAAAAATAGTAATAGAACTATTTAATTTATAAGGATTGCAGATGCAAGATTTTTTGCTTGACTACGTAATTCATTCACGGCTGTACTTTCCCAAAGTTCACCGCGTAGTAGATTTCCAATAGCGAATATTTTCTCGTTTTCTTTTCCTGCTGCATTAATGGTTTCAAAAGTGTTGATATTTGTTGAAAGCCCTAATTTCAAGTCATCTTGTTGAATGTATCCCTTTTTTAAACAATTCTGAAGTAAGCTTGAATTTGTTTTTGTAATATCAGATTCTGGTCCCGTACAGTTGATTAGTGCCTCTGCCAAAATTGTTTGATTTTGTTTAGAAGTCTTATCAAAATAGATTATTTGAATTCCATTCTCAACAGGCTTTGCAGAAATAACCTTACCAGATTTGATTGATAATGAACCATTTATTCGTTCTTTTTGAATGATGTCATAGGTAACAAATGGTAATCTATGTCTGGCTAATCCCCACAAATGACGGAAGTATCTCATAAATCGTTTTTTTTCATGCTGACTAAATCCTCTCCAAAAACGTTGTGTATGTGGACGAATAGAATCAATTAAAGGTTCCGCAGAAATTCCGTGTTTATGAAGTGCTTTGAATTGTCTGTTAATTGCTGAGACTAATTGTAATAATGTAGGAGATGTAGGTAATTCTGAAATCCAATCGGGTAGGGTATAAGAGAAATTTCGATGCGGCAAGATATGAAAACCATGGGGTGACAACGAAATTATTTTGTTTGATCGATTCTGTTCCCTTAATTGAATAACTGTATCCACCATGGTTAAACCATTTCCGATAATGAAAATTGGTTTTTGAGTGTCAATAGAATCCAATTTATAATTCCACGGATTTTGAAAATACCGATTGGATAACAGGGAATCTCCAGTTAATTCTTTTGGATTTCCTGGCAATTGATTTCCTGTTGCAAGAATGACTTTGTCAACTAAAAACTCATTGTTTTTAGTATGAATATGAAC
>CAMBBW010000199.1 GCA_945863425.1 Lishizhenia tianjinensis | reverse complement strand
TTGCTGGATATGAATACATGGGAGATATACCCTTTAAAAATGTGTATTACACAGGAATTGTTCGTGATAAGTTAGGCCGTAAAATGTCCAAATCATTGGGGAATTCACCAGATCCAATCGAATTAATTCATAAATATGGAGCTGATGGTGTACGTGTTGGAATTCTTATTTCTTCTCCTGCAGGAAACGATTTACCCTTTGACACTAGTCAATGCGAGCAAGGGCGAAATTTCGCAAATAAAATATGGAATGCATTTAGATTAGTTGCTTCTTGGGAAGTAAAAGACATCGAACAACCGAAAGCATCTAAAAAAGCAATTGAATGGTTTGATACTAAATTCAATAAATCTTTCGCCGAAATCAATAGTTTATTTGAAAAATTCAAAATTTCAGAAGCACTGATGGCTACCTACAAATTGGTTTGGGATGATTTTTGTGCATGGTATTTAGAAATAGTTAAACCTGGATACGAACAACCTATTGATACAGCAACAAAAGAGGCTACGATAAATTTCTTTGAATTGATTTTAAAAATAGTACAACCATTCACACCATTTATCGCAGAAGAAATTTGGCATTTAATCAGAGAAAGAAAAGAAAAAGAAGATTTAGTAATTGCTTCTTGGCCAACTGTAGGACAAATAGATGAAAACATTTTAAATCAATTCAATACTGCTGAAGAAACAATTATTCATATTAGGAATATTCGTAAGCAAAACAATATTGCTACTAAGGTAAAAATGGATTTATTTGTTAAAAAAGACTCCAAATACTCCTCTGATTTTGAATCTGTCATTATCAAAATGGGAAACCTTAATAAATTAGAATCTACGGAAGATAAAATAACAAATGCCTATTCTTTTTTAGTTCAAAGCTCTGACTTCTTTATACCTTTCGGTGATTCTATTGATTTCGAAGCAGAAAGAAAAAAAATTGAAGAAGAATTAGAATATACAAATGGATTTTTGTCAATTGTTTCAAACAAATTGAACAATGAAAAATTTGTAAGCGGTGCACCAGAAGCTGTTGTAGCTAATGAAAAGAAAAAACAAGCGGATGCACAACAAAAAATTACTCAATTAGAAGAAAAACTTGCAAATTTAGCTTAACAAAAAGACTGACTAATAAAAGCAACTCTTTAACTATGGTTGCTTTTATTAGTTGAATCCGCCGTCTAAAAAAGAACATTGAAAAAGTTAGCATCACTCCTTATCAAGGAGAATGAACAAATTTTATAATTTAAAAAACTTACTAAATAGTATGAATCGAATTGTGATTATTCAAAAAGATTTATTACCATTTATTTAATGAAGCCATACTAATTGGGCCTCTTCAGGTTCCCCCATTCGTTCTGCTAAGCGAAAATACCTTGTTGATAATCCCCCTAAAAAATCTTGAGCTTTCTTACCAGCTTCATTCAACCCTAGAATAGATTCTACTTTCCAAAAACCAACCAAATGTTCGATAATGCTAGCATAATCCATACTTGTGTAAACACCTATTTTCTGAGTTACATTCGCATAATCCATAAACTTTGATTGCTCTGTGCCTTCATCCATTAATGTTGCAGGCATGATGATTTTCTTTCGCATCATATTTGCAAAAGCTTGAATCGCACCATTTGGATCAATTTCAAATATTTTGGACATAAAAAATTTATATGCTTTTTCATGCAATGCCTCTTCTCCAGCGACTATATTACAAATTTTATCCAGCGATTTGTCGCCAGATTTCTTTGCTAATTTCCCCGTATTCACATGCGATATCTTGGTTGCTCTTTCCTGAAATGATGTATACACAATTCCTTGATAAGGATCCCCGTCTGTTTGAAGATTAACTCCGTTATACAACAAACGCTGAATAGTTTGCTCTACTGCTTTCATATCTACCCTACCACTTAAGTACAAATATTTATTCAACAAATCACCATGTCGATTTTCTTCTGCAGTCCACAATCTAGACCATCTTACCCAAGAACTAGCACTTGATACATTACGCTCGTCATTGATTCCTTCCAATAAATTAAAAAAGGTTTGGTAACTAGGTAAAGCTTCTTCAGTAATCATATTTCCAACTAATGAAACTAAAACAGTATCCGGTATTGTAGCAATCTCTTGTTGTAACTCAATTATTTTATCTGAAAAATCAAGGTCTGAAAAATCAGGTAAAAAATCAGACGGTTGCCAACATTCTTCAGGAGAACGCATTTTTTCATCAATAAACTGTCCAACTGAAGGCTCAATAGATTCAATAACCTTCATTTTTTCAAGTATACTACTCATAAGCATTGCTTTTATAATTGGTAGAATTCATCTACAATTTTTATTTCTATCAAATATACAATTTTTTAATCTAGATAAATTTAGAAAAGTTTAAAATATGTTTCCTTTGCACATTTGTTTCAACAAATTTTGTAAATTTCAACAATTATTTCTCTTTAATTTAGTTATATGTCTAAAATTCAATTTTACTTTTCACTTGGTCTTATAATCATCTTTTCCTCTAATTTCTCAATAAGTCAATGCGCTTCTCTCTGTCGTCCATTTGATCCAGTATCTATACCTAAAGAACACAATGTTGATTTTATCCATTTAAAATTAACAGTTGATTTTATCCCAGATAAGAAATTAGTAATCGGTAGTGTAAACCATACTTTTTCAACTTTACGAGATCAGGTAGATTCCATTTATTTAGACGGACCTGGAATTACTATAAAAAATGCATTCCTTGACCAAACACCAGTTCGTTTTAAATCTACTGATGAAGGTTTTTATTTTTACCCTTCAAAAACACTGACATGGGGGAGCAAACATGATTTAAAAATTAATTACGAAGCAACTCCAAAAAAAGGAATTTATTTTATTGGCTGGAACGATTCAACAGAAACATCTCAAAAACAAATATGGACGCAAGGTCAGGCATTTGACAACAGGTATTGGATCCCTTGTTTTGACCTTGCAAACGATAAAGTACTCACTGAAATCATTGTAAATTTCGACAGTAATTACAACGTCCTTTCAAACGGAAAAAAAATCAACAAAACTGAACAACCCAATGGAAAAACCACTTGGCATTATGCGATTTCTCATCCTCATGCTACTTACTTAATTATGTTGGGAATCGGAAAATACGCAACAACTGAAACCACTTCAAAATCAGGCGTTCCTTTACAAAATTGGTATTATCCAAATTTCAAAAACAGAGTTGAATCCACTTATAAATACAATAATGAAATTTTTGATTACTTGGAAGAAGAAATTGGAGTTCCTTATCCTTGGGAATCTTATTCGCAAATTCCTGTTCAAGACTTCATGTATGGTGCAATGGAAAACACAACGGCGACAATTTTTGGCGACTTTTTACTAGTTGACCCCATAAGTTATAACGATGCTAATTACGTTGCTATTAATGCACATGAACTAGCCCATCAATGGTTTGGAGACCTCGTTACAGCAAGAACCACTACTGATCTATGGCTACAAGAAAGTTTTGCTACGTATTACAATCAATTAGCCGAAAAAAAATGCTTTGGGGCAGATCATTACGAATGGGTTCGAAAAAATGCGTGCAGCAGCACGTTATCAACAACTGAAAAAAAACCATTAGCATTTTCAAACATTCCTTCCACTTTAGTGTATCAAAAAGGCTCTCAAGTATTATCGATGTTGCGCTACACCATTGGAGATAGTGCATACCGTAGAGGAATAAAAAAATACTTATCCAATCATGCTTATGGGAATGTTGATTCCGAAGACTTATTAAACACTTTTCATGACGAAACAGGTTTAAGTCTTGACTGGTTCTGGGAACAATGGGTATTTAATGGC
>CAMBBW010000198.1 GCA_945863425.1 Lishizhenia tianjinensis | reverse complement strand
GATTGACTTTTAATTGCTAAATCAACATCACTTCCATTTTTATAATTCCCTTTTGCACGACTTCCAAAAATGATGACTTCATCTATTGCTGTATAATTCAGGAAAAGGTTGGATAAAAATGCAATATCGCTGTCTAAAAGGCCAAATTTTTCCATATTATTTAGTAGATAATGTAATTTTTAATTTCTGAAACAGCTGAATATATTTAGTGTGAATAAGCAAATCCAAACTGTTTGCTTTTTCTTCATCGTAGGTATGAACCGATAAATTTCGATCTACTAACAAATCCATCCAAGCATGTCCGTCTTCAATGAGTCCAATTTCAAACGATTTCTTAATTGCATTCCTTGGAGTTCCTATTTCTGGAAAGCCTTGCTCTTCTAAATAATCCTTCATGACTTTCCAGGAAAGTTCACAACACATTTCAAAAAACTGAACAATACCAGCCTTTTGAACTACATCAGGTTGTTCAATTTTTAACGCGCTCTCTAATAATTCCAATGATTTATTGAAATTTATAAAGCGTTGTTTCCATCGTATATCTTCCCCTTCCATAGGTCAATTTTTATTTTGAATCAGCTATTCTAAAATTTGCCAATTTGCAATCTGTAATTTACAAATTAATATGCTTCCATACTATCATCAATCTCTCTCGCCCAAGCTAAAATCCCGCCTTCTAAATTATATAGGTTGTCATAACCAAATTCCGCTTCTAAGAAATTGATAGCGTTAGCACTTCGCATTCCTGAACGACAATGAACTACCACTTTTTTGTCTTTTACTATTTCATCTGCTCTTTCAGGGACTTCATTCAACGGAATTAATAAGGCATTCAATGTGCAAATTTCGTTTTCATGTGGCTCACGAACATCTACTAATTGAAAATCTTCGTTGTTATCCATCCAGGATTTTAATTCTTGTACCGTAATTGTTTTCATATTTTTTTAGTTTTTAGCTTATAGCTTTTAGTAATTAGGCAATAGTAGTTAGTTAGTTAGTTTACAGTACATAGGTTTTAGTGATTAGCTTATTAGTGATTAGCCAATAGTTTTTAGCTTATAGGAAATAGAATTATTTTTCTTGATATTTTGCTTTTAATTCAGCTAGTTCTTGTTCTAAATCTTTTACTTTAATTTGATTTACTTTGACAATACAGACAAACATTAATACAGAAAAAAGGGTAGAATCATTATGTTCGATTTTGAATTGTTTAAAATTTGCAAGTATCAATGTGATTATAAATAGACCACCAAAAAGAATTCCTAAACTTTTATATATTTTCATCTTATTCATTCAATCTAAATTTAGTAAATTATCTATTACGTCACTTCGTCACACGTCACTTCGTCACTCGTTACTCAACTGTCGTTTCGCAAACTCCCATAGCACCACGCCGGCACATACTGAAACATTTAAACTGTGTTTCGTTCCAAATTGTGGAATTTCTAGTATATGGTCGCTCAGGTTGATTGCTTCTTGGTCTACACCATCGACTTCATTCCCAAAGATAAGGGCAATTTTTTTAAATTCAAGGCTTGGAACATATTGTAAAAAGGTTGTTTTTTCTGCTTGTTCAATACTTGCGATAGTCACTCCTTCCGTTTTTAATTCGTGGATGAGGTTTAAAATATTTTCACGATGTTCCCATTTTACAGATTCTGTTGCTCCTAAGGCCGTTTTTTGGATTTCCCGATGCGGTGGAGTTGCCGTAATCCCACAAAGGTAAATTTTCTCAATATTGAACGCGTCAGCGGTTCTGAAAAAGGAGCCAATGTTATTCAAACTGCGAATACTATCCAAAATAACGATTACGGGAGCTTTTTTTTGTGTTTTAAAATCCTCTTCCGAAACACGGTTTAATTCCCATAATTTTAGTTTTCTATTCATCTGCTTGAAGAGGTGTTTTGTAATTTGAAAATAAATTTAGGTAAATGATTTTAGGTAATCTAAAATAATTTGGTGTTTTTTAACACTAAGGACTCAAAGGCACAAAGAAACACAAAGAGAAACTTGGTTTGGCTCGGAGGTTATCAGAGATAACTTTGTGGACAAAAGTTTTATTCTTGGTGAACTTTGTGTATTCTTGGTGGCTTTGTGTTAATTATAGAGTGAGTTTTTATCACTAAGATCTCAAAGACACGGAGAAACACAAAGAAATATTTGGTTTGGCTCGGAGGTTCTCAAAGAAATAACTTAGTGTGCTTTGAGAAATCTTGGTGACTTTGTGTTAAAATTAAGAAAGTGACGTATCTCTTTTTGTAATATCAACACCAATCTTCTGCTTTGTTGATAATATTACCTTTAAAATCTTCCCTTTCAAACTCCTACACTCTAAATTTACAGCTCAATTCAAAATCCAAGAGTTTGGCAAAAGAGAAGACACCGAAAAGCGCGAGTGAAACGCCTTTAATGCAGCAATATAATCAAATCAAAGCACGACATCCACAAGCGTTATTGTTGTTTCGCGTGGGCGATTTTTATGAAACTTTTGGGGAAGATGCGATTAAAGCAGCGCGTATTTTAGGAATTACTTTGACCAAGCGAAGAAATGGGGATTCACACATTGAGTTAGCCGGATTTCCGCATCATTCGGTAGATAATTACTTACCAAAATTAGTCCGTGCAGGGCAACGCGTTGCGATTTGCGATCAGTTGGAAGATCCGAAAATGACCAAAACAATTGTGAAACGTGGAGTGACAGAATTAGTAACTCCAGGTGTTTCTTTTAACGATCAAGTATTGGATCAAAAACGGAATAACTTTTTGTGTGCGGTGCATATGGATGCCAAAAATAATGGCGTTTCTTTTTTAGATATTTCTACTGGTGAGTTTTTAGTCGCACAAGGATCCATGGATTATATTGATAAATTGATTCAAGGATTCGAACCAAGTGAAATTATTTATCAAAAAAAATATACGACACAATTTAAAGCTTCGTTTGGCGAGAAATACTATGCCTACAAACTGGAAGATTGGGTGTTTAACGAGGATTTTGCATTTGAATCCTTAACCAAACATTTTGGCACCAAGAATTTGAAAGGGTTTGGCGTAGAAGGATTGCAGGAAGCGATTATTGCTTCTGGAGCGATTTTACATTATTTATCCGAAACACAACATGATAAGTTGGGGCATATTACCCAATTGTCTCGTATCGAAGAAGATAAGTATGTGTGGTTGGATCGTTTTACGGTAAGAAATTTGGAATTAATCAACTCGCACAACGAAAATGCAACAACGCTGATTGATGTTTTAGACCAGACATCAACACCAATGGGAGGGAGAATGTTGAAGCGATGGGTAGTGTTACCATTAAAGGAGTTGCTGCCTATAAAAGAGCGTTTGGATTCTGTAGAATTTTTCACCCAAGAGACTGAAACTGCTTACCGTATTTCGGAGCGCATGAAAGATATTGGCGATTTAGAGCGTTTAATTTCGAAAGTCGCAGTTGGTCGTGTACATCCTAAAGAGGTTAAACATTTAGAAAATACGCTACGTCAAATTGCACCGATTAAGACGGAATTATTACAAACAAAGATAGCTTCGTTACAAAAGATTGGTGATCGCTTGAATCCATGTGAAAAGTTAATTGATTTGATTGCAACGAATTTAATGGAGGAACCAGCAGTGCAAATCGGAAAAGGATTGGTAATTGGTAAAGGTGTTCATCAAGAATTAGATGAATTGCGCGAAATTTCGTTTAACGGGAAGGCGTATCTGGATGATTTACAAGTTCGGGAATCGGAACGAACAGGAATACCCAGTTTAAAAGTTTCCTTTAATAATGTTTTTGGATATTATTTAGAGGTGACACATACGCACAAGGATAAAGTACCAGA
>CAMBBW010000197.1 GCA_945863425.1 Lishizhenia tianjinensis | reverse complement strand
GGCACGATTTATCAATGGACGAATAATAATACTGCAATTAATTTACCTTCATCCGGAGTTGGAAATATAGTTTCATTCCCGGTTACCAATTCAGATATTATTAATTACGAGGCAATTATAACTGTTCAACCGATCCTAAATGGTTGTCCTGGAATTTTAGATTCATTTAAAATAATTGTTAAGCCGACTCCATTGGTATATGCTCCTGCCAATCAATTTTTATGCGCAAATCAAGCATCTGCTTTAGTTGATTTCCAAGGAAACATGACAGATTCAACAGTTTTCAATTGGTTTAACACCAATGTTTCTATTGGTTTATTAAATCCAACATTAACAGGTGGCTCAGGAGACATCCCTTCATTTAATGCTACAAACATTGGACAATTAACTCAGGTGGCTAATGTTATTGTAGTTCCAACACTGAATGGATGTATTGGTATTGCTGATACCTTCCAATATACGGTTTATCCAATTTCAACAGTCAATTTAGTAAATGACACTGTTTGTACCGGTGACTTTGTTAATCAATTGAACTTCGTGGGTTCTAATCCAACTGCTACCTATGAATGGACGTGTTATAATACTATTGGATTGAATCCATTAACTGGTTTTGATTCTATTCCTGGTTTTACAGCATTTAATAGTGGCACAACCCCTCAAGATGGTTTAATTGTTGTAACACCGTACGTTGGTGGCTGTCCTGGTGTAAATGACACCTTACACATCGTTGTTAATCCTCGCCCAATTATTACGCCATCAACCGATCAAATCGTTTGCGCGAATGATATTACTGCGCCAATTGTTTTTGGTTCAAATATTTCAGGAACTACTTATGCTTGGCAAAACTCCAATATTTCAATTGGTTTAGCTTCTTCAGGCACAACGGATATTGCATCGTTCACAGCTGTAAATACGGATGCTACTGGGTTGGTGTCTCAAAATTCTACGATTATTGTTACACCATCTTACAATGGCTGTGCTGGATTGAATGACACACTTTCTATCACCGTAAATCCATTACCAGTTGTAAATGCAGGTTTGGACACTACTCTTTGTTTTGGTCAGCATTTAATACTGACAGGTTCTGGCACAGCAACAACTTATTCTTGGGACAATGGCGCAATCAATGGTGTTCCTTATTACCCGTCCGCAACAACTTTGTTCACCGTTACTGGAACAGATAACAATTTATGTCAAAATACGGATCAAATTTTAGTTACTTATTTGCTTGATTTACCTCCGGTAGTAAGTGCGGGTCCTGATACAGCCATTTGTTTTAGTCAGTCAATTACTTTGAATGGTTCAGGTAATGCACTGGTATATAATTGGAATAATAATGTATTGGATGGACAGTCCTTTAATCCAGCTCAAACGGATACTTATATTGTAATTGGAACCGCTGCTAATGGGTGTATTGCCAGCGATACTATGGAGCTTATTGTTCATCCGCTTCCAATTGTTAGTATTAATGTAGTTGATTCTATTCTATGTGCGGGTGAGCAAGCCCTATTATGGGGTTCTGGTGCATTAACCTATGTTTGGGACAACAATGTAATAGATAATGTTCCGTTTACTCCAAATGCAACAGATACTTATACGATGATTGGATATGACCAATTTGGTTGTACAGATACAGCAGATATAACAGTTGTAGTGAATCCAATGCCAAATGTGTTATTCTCTTCGGACATGAATTTTGGAGGTTGTTTACCTTTCAGTCCTACCTTTACAGATCAAACAGGGGCAAATGGAAATGGTCCAACGAGTGCGTCCGTAATGTGGTATTTTGGAAATGGTGCCTCCTCGAACCAATTGGGTTCTGAAACAAATATATATGATAGTTATGGTTGTTATGATGTTACGTTAGTTAGCACAACCGCTGAGGCATGTACAGATTCTCTAACCCTTCAAGATTTTGTTTGTGTGAACGAATTAGTAGCTTCGTTTACGCCGGATCCTTTTTCACAACCCATTTCAAATCCTGTGTTTGAGTTTACAAATACTTCTGTTAATGCCACCGAATTCCAATGGTTCTTTGGTGATGGAACCGAAAGTGATTTTGTGAGTACCAACCACACGTATGATTCAATCGGTTGTTATCAGGTAATATTGGTTGCTTCTGCCCAAGATGGATGTACTGATACGGCTGTTCAGGTTGTATGTGTGAAAGACGAATTAATTATTTATGTGCCAAATACATTCACGCCGGATGGAGATGGGTTAAATGACATTTTCTTACCTATTCTTACTGCGGGCTACAGACCGGGCACATACGAGTTTGCTATCTACAACAGATGGGGAGAACGGTTCTTCTATACCGAAGATGTGGACCAAGGCTGGGATGGAACATTTAAAGGTAATGAGGTTCAAGTGGGCACCTATACGTATACCATTAAGTTTAAAAGTTCAATGGATAATAACGTTTATACCTTTAATGGACATGTGAATTTGATTAGGTAAGTTCTAATGTATAAAGGTTCTTCGATTGACAATTTGTGCGTTAGAATACCTATCTTACACTAAATTTTTAAAAAACAATTTATGAGAACTGTATTATTTGTAATCGGGGTACTATTTTTTACGAACGGAATAAACGCTCAAACGGTTTATTTTGAAAGCGATGTTGATGTAATAAACTATATGGACGGAAAAGTATTTTATGATTCAAATAGCGGATTGAATGTTGAATATGGTTACATTTCATCGTATAATACATACGGTATTAAAGTAACGAATAAAAATGATGCGATTTTTTACTTCATAAATGTCGGTATAGACACTTATGGTAGCTCTGCTGATTTATTTGGCATGAGCCCTACCACAGGGGATAACTTTGGGTTTCGATTATTTAGAGGGAAGTTGGTAGTCGGTTATGATGAACCAGAAGAGGCAACATTTTATCTAAAGGAATAAATTCAACATCCTTTTCATTACTTATTTGCTTAAGCTTTAATTTCCCGAAAAATATCTTCTGTTTTCACTTCAAAAGAAGTGCAAGAATCTCAACAAAACACGTTTAATTTTTAAAAAAAATAAACCAATGTGCTATTCCGATCCCTTACATATTCCTCCTATACTGTCCCCCTACCTGAAATAATGCGTTTGTAATTTGTCCCAAAGAAGCGTGTTTGCACGTTTCCATCAATTCTTCAAACATGTTGCGGTTGTTTATAGCTGCATCTTGTACTTTTCTAATCCCTTCTTCTGCTTGATTTCCTTTTGTAGCATGTAACTGAGCTAACATGTTAATTTGATATTGTTTTTCCTCTTCGGTTGCACGAATTACTTCTTTCGGTAATACGGTAGGAGATCCTTTTGAACTCAAGAAAGTATTCACTCCAATAATTGGAAATTCACCCGTATGTTTCAAGGTTTCATAATACAAGGATTCCTCCTGAATTTTTGAGCGTTGATACATCGTTTCCATAGCACCTAAAACACCGCCACGTTCAGTAATTCGATCAAATTCAGTTAAAACGGCTTCTTCAACCAACTCGGTTAAATCTTCAATAATAAATGCGCCTTGTAATGGGTTTTCATTTTTCGCTAAACCTAGTTCCCGATTGATAATTAACTGAATTGCCATCGCTCTGCGCACAGATTCCTCAGTTGGCGTTGTAATTGCTTCATCATACGCATTGGTATGCAATGAATTACAGTTATCGTAAATTGCATACAAGGCTTGAAGCGTAGTTCTGATATCGTTGAAATCAATTTCTTGCGCATGCAACGAACGTCCTGATGTTTGAATGTGGTATTTCAACATTTGCGCTCGTGCATTTGCACCATATTTTTTAGCCAAGGCTTTCGCCCAAATTCTTCTGGCAACACGCCCAATCAC
>CAMBBW010000196.1 GCA_945863425.1 Lishizhenia tianjinensis | reverse complement strand
CAAATCTGTTGTCCCAATATTTTTTATACTCAATGTCATGGATGAAAATTGACCTACGGTGGTAGATGGAAAATTTAAACTGGATTGTGTAAGCACATTCGCGCCATTTTGGTAAACTTCAATTTCAGGCTCGGGAATTACAGGATTGTATACATCCACCCGAACTGGAATTAAAAATGAAGGTTCATTCGCATCGTTTGAAGGCACAAGAATATTGAAAAATTGTAATCCTGGCAGCGAGGGATTGAATATTGCGGAGATGAATTGCGAAGAATTGGCAACCATTTGATGGTTATAATTTGGATTCACTAAACCATTTGAACACGTTATATTTCCTATTTGCAAGTTTGATTGACCAATATTTTTTACTTCAAATAAGAAGGAATATGGAACACCAACTGGAATATTCACATTGGAAAGAAACAAAATATTGCCATTGATCAAATTCGTATTATTGTAAAAACAACGAATATCTGGATAAACACCGTTGATTGCATTGTAATTGCAATTAATTACAAATTGGGGCTGGCTTGGATCATTGGAGTTAATAGTTATACTATTTTGCTTAGGACCAATGGTTGCAGGTTGGAACTTAATCTGGAAAGTTGCTGATCCCCCACCTGGAATATTAGAAATATTGGAATTCATTAAAACGGCTTCCCCTCCAGAAAGATTGATGGATGAAACGGCCAAATTTTGTGTTCCATTATTTACAAGGGTTATCGTTTGAATAATACTCGATGATATTGGTATGTTTGGAAGGGTATGATTCCCAGGATTTGTTTCTAAAACACCTTCATATAAAACAGTTAAGTTTATCACTGGTGGGGGCAATACAACAAGGTTTATCCATACAATCGAATCACATCCCATCGTGTTTTGTAATTGTACTGAATAATTCCCTGACTGTGAAAGGCTCATACCATTCCATAAAAAAGGTAAAGCAGCTGAATTTACTGTTTGATTCTGGAAAACACTATCGTTTGGTAGCGTACTGAGGGTTAAATTAACAAGGCTATCGCACCCTGTAATTACAGATGATGTCGTATGAGAATAAGTACCCGGTAAAACAATGGAAATTCCATTCCACAAATACGGAAAGGCACTTTGGCAAATGGATATTGACTGCGAAGAACTAGGTGATTGAAGGGTGCTGACGTTATAATTCACCATTGAATCACACCCATTTGGCCCATAATTATGAATTACATAATTTCCAGCTGCAGAAATTGTTTGGCCCGAGTAATTGTAGGGAAATACCGCTGCACATACCATTACATTTACAGTGTTTTGTACATTATTCTGAACGGTAAAATTCAAAGTTGCCACAGAATCACATACATTTGCAGCAGTTAATGTGGCTTGATACATTCCTGAATTTTGCAATAATTGACCATTCCACTGATAGCCAAATCCCGTATTACAAAAAACATAAGAACTTTGAGTACTGTCAATTGCAAGAGTGGATAGTGTCAAAATTGTAAGGGAATCTTGACCATTTGCCCCCATTACAACCTCATTGTAATTACCCGCTGAAAGGTAAGAGTTTCCATGGTAGATGTAAGGAAGTTGATTTTCACAGGCTGTAATCATTATAGTTGCTGGAGAAATTCCGTTACCGTTTATTGTGAATACAAAGGGTGATGTTGGATCATTGGATACAGCAGTTAAGATTGTCGTGTTATTTCCAACCGAAATAGGTGTAAACTGATACACGTACCAAGTTGATGCTCCAGGGGCTAATGTGATATTTCCAGTATTTGAAGATGAAAAAGCATTATTGGATAGTGAAATACTATTAATCATCAAAGTGTCAATTCCCGTATTTTGAAGTAAAACAGAATCTAAGCTGCTTAGGCCTACATAGGTAGAATTAGTTTGAATCGATCCCCCATCGGGAATAATACTACCCTGATCTGAAGCAGTTAAATGGGCTGTTTTTCCCGTTCCAGTAAATTTCACAGTATAGTTTGATTCATCCCAATCGTTTGAGACAATTTGAAGTTGATCTGTTAAACTTCCACTGATTAATGGGTTGAATTGTACAGTAAGGAACACGGTATCATCCGGAACAATAACTGATTGAACATTATTCATCATTTGCCAATTGGTGTTATTCTGCAACTGAAGGGAGGAAAGCGTTAGATTGCCCGTACCTTGATTTGAAATTTGAATAACTTGCGATACAGGATTACCATATCCCGTTGTTCCATAAGAAACCGTGGTATTTGTTGGTAAATTCACCATCGATTTTGAAACGGCAATGTCAGGAATAACCGGACAATAAGAAATCTTTCTTACTAGAATTCCATTTGGTCCTGAAAAACTTAATGATGTAATTTCGCGTTGAGTAAATCTGATTTTTTTAAAGGGCGTATTCGATGAGATTATTAGTCTTCCATTATCATTGTAACCTGAATATGCTTTAATTGTTTTCGTTCCATTCACGAAGTAAGTACCTACCGTTGAACCTGATGGGATACCGGGTTGATAGACATAACTTACTCCTGTTGTTAAAAGCTGACCATTCGCTAATTTTGGATAAATCCGTTGAATTTGTTCCTCCCCATCTGAATTATTATTTATCGCACCAAAATCCAGAATAACCCCTAATACTTCGCCACTAAAGGTGATTTCTACGACAACTGAATCTAGATTAATACCAGTGTCCTTTCCAACCCAAAGAGAGTTAGCACCATAAGGATAAAAATTTGGGCCATTCCCAGAAGTTTTGGCTACAAAGACATTAAAAGGCATCGAATAGGTGGAAGCAGAATAGGTATACGATGAAACATTGCTAGAAATATCTCCAAGCTGAGCATTACTCAATGAATATACTGATGTTCCGCAGGTAAGCTGAGTGAAAGCAATGTGAGTGAAAAACAGAAAATTAAGCAGGAAAAGTAATCTAAAAATCATAACGTCTTTTTTCTGTGCGAAATTATGAAAACAGCCTTCAAAGGAAAATGAAATGATATTAAATGTTTATTAAATATCCATTGAATCACTAAATTTTAATTTGGCTATTTATTGATTATCAATGGTTAATATGCTCTTCTCTCCCCTATGGTTATGTCTTGATTGGAATCTACCTAACTGTATAACAATTCAATTACCTTATTTGCTTATTCGCATCTTGGTCTTATCTTTGTTCAAGGGTAAAAAATTCAAACTATGAAATCACTTATTTTAATTTGCACATGCCATTTGATTTTTACTGCATGCGCCACCACAAAACGAACAACTAAAATGGAACAATCCTCCAACACCAACCAACCGACTTCTGAACTATTGGTTGCTCAAATCGGTAAGCCAGCCGTTTCTGACATGTGTACGATTGAACGAGCAAACCTAAGTGGAAATATCTTAGAACTAACGGTGAGTTATTCAGGTGGGTGTGAAGAACATCAGTTTGAATTAATTGGTAATCCAAATATTTCAAAATCCCTCCCCCCTATCCGATCCATAGAGTTGGTCCATAAATCAAATGGTGACGCATGCAAGAAGAAGATAGAAGAAACACTCCGATTTAACCTAGCCAACCTCGCATACAAACAAGAATCAGGTAGCGTGATTAAGCTAAACCTGAACGGGTGGAAAGAACAACTTATCTATACTTTTGAATAGCAGCAGCATGAAAATTGGCGTATTATTATCTGGATGTGGCGTATATGATGGCGCAGAAATTCAAGAAACTGTTTTCGCTTTATTAGCAATCGAAGAATTAGGAGCTGAAGCTGTTTGTTTATCCGTAAATAAAAATCAACACCACGTTGTAAATCATTTGACTGGCGAAGAAATGCCTGAATCCCGAAATATGCTTGTGGAAGCAGCGCGTATTGCTCGG
>CAMBBW010000195.1 GCA_945863425.1 Lishizhenia tianjinensis | reverse complement strand
AAATTAATCTACAATGAAAATGATCCCGAAATTGTCACCTTGGCTGCAAAACATCAAAATCATGTTGAGGCTATATCTTATTCAACACCAAGCTACGAGGTAACGGAATCAGGAACGTGTATGCATATGAATTCTGTATCTTACGATTTAAAATTGTTTGGAGAACATAATTTGCAGAATTTAATGGGAGCCATGCGCGTTTGTGAAGCAATCGGTATTTCCAATAAAGACTTTTTAACTTCCCTATCTAATTTCACGGGTGCTGGAAAAAGATTACAAAAGGTGTTAGAATCTAACGATTTTATCATGTTCAAAGATTTTGCTCATTCACCTTCTAAATTAAAAGCAACAACAAAAGCGGTGAAGGAACAGTATGCTAATCGCAAATTGGTTGCATGCATGGAATTACATACATTTTCCTCCCTTAAAAAGGAGTTTTTACCGCATTATCAAAATTGTATGGCTATGGCTGATTGTGCTTTAGTTTATTTTAGTCCTAGCGTCGTGGCGCACAAGAAGTTAGAACCGATTTCGATTGATCAAGTTTTCGAAGGATTTGGTGGAGGGATTACTGTAGCAACAAATACGAATGAAGTTGTTGATTTTATTAATCAGCACGTTGAATCAAATTCAGCTTTGTTGATGATGTCTTCCGGTAATTTTGATGGAATAGACTATGACCAGTTAGGTAAATTATTAATTGAAAAGTTAGGATGAAAAATTATTTGATTTTATTTTCAGTAGCATTTGTCGTTACAAACAGCTGTAAAAATTCAGAGGCGATTTCGAATCTTCAAGCTTCAAATAAAATGGATGTTACTACGCTTGATTATAAACCCTATTTGGATTCACTTCAGGCGGAAGGAGTTTTCTTGTTATTGGATTTGAAAACGAATAAATTGATTGAATATAAAGGCATTTCAAAAGATACCATGTTGATTCCAGCATCTACTTTTAAAATCCCAAATTCCTTAATTGGATTAGAAACGGGAGAGTTGAAAGATGAATTAACAGAATTCAAATGGAATGGAACAACGTATCAAATTCAAGCGTGGAACAAAGATCAAAGTTTGAGAGAGGCATTTCAAAATTCGGCCGTGTGGTATTTTCAGGAATTGGCTCGAAAAATAGGGGAGAAGCACATGAAAAAATACCTTGCCCAATTCAATTATGGTAACCAAAATATAGGAGGAGGAATAGATAAATTTTGGTTGTCTGGCGATTTGCGTATTTCTCCTTTACAACAATTAGAATTTTTGAAAGCATTATGGAATGAAGAATTGAAATTGGCCAAGAAAACCACTCAAACAATGAAAAAAGTTTTTTTGGTGGAAAAAAGAGGTGGAGCCACATTGTATGCAAAAACAGGTTGGGGATTTACTGATAGCACTGATATTGGTTGGTATATGGGGGTTGTTGAAAATGAAAAATCGACCTATTTATTTGTACATTCTCTATTGTCGAAAGACGCGCGTTTGGAACTTTTTGGAGAAGCTAGGAAATCAATTGCGCGTAGAATTTTAAATGAAAATGGAATCTTGATTGATTAACTCAAGATTTTGCCTAATTTTGTTCTGTGAAAACCTTCAAGGTAATTTTCTTACTTCTACTTCTATCCAGTAAACTAGTTTATTCGTTTTTCTGGCAAGTTAATTTTTATATTAATCAACAGGAAATTGTGCGGTTAGAATGTGAGAACAAGGATAAACCCTTAATGAAATGTAATGGTAAATGTTATTTAGCAAAGCAATTACAAAAAGCGGAGGATGAGCTAAATGAAAAAAAATCAAAGCAGGAGCAATCTAAAAACACAATTAAATTAATGGAGGTAAGTGCATTCATTGCACCTCAAAAAATAGCATTTTCATCCAATTTTTCTTTTCAAATTGAAACAACAAACTTTGTTAGTTATTCTAAAAACCTCCTATCTGGGGCAACTTACCCCATTTTTCATCCCCCTTGTTTGGCTTAGTTTTTCAGAAAGAAAATTAGGTTCAAATAAAAAATAACACATGAAAAAATACAGTGTGATTCTACTACTTCTTGTAAGTATTAGAGCAAACGCTTGTGATATTTGTGGAGGGGTAAGTGGTAATGCAACTATTGGCTTATTCGCTTCTACCAAGTACCACATGCTAGGAGTTAAAACGGGGGTTCAATCTTTTAAAAGTTTAATGGATGGAATTGTGCATTCACGAGAATACTTGTTTCGTAACGAGATCAATTTTCGTTTTCAATTTCATAAAAGAATTCAAGTAATTGGAGTGATTCCCTACCAGATTGGCTTCCAAAAAAGAGATTTAGGAAATGATTTGGTTCAAGGATTGGGTGATCCTATGGCGATGCTAAATGGAATACTTTGGCACAAAAAAGACACCAATGGACGTGCAATTCATTTTCTCTCTTGTGGTTTTGGAATTAAATTACCCATTGGTCGAGTGGGATCTATTTCAAGCGCGATTAAAAACCTATATCCCGGAACTGGAGCTTGGGAGGAATTACTTATTTTAAACTACACATTCACGTTGAATAAATCATGGAGTGCACAAAACGAATTGAGCTATGCATTTAAACAAAGTAATAATGCTGGATACAAATACGGAAATTCAGCTCAAGCATCTTTCACCGCAGTAAATAATAGGAAAATGGGAATGCGAAGATTGATATCTTCTATTGGATTTATTTATAGCCATTTTCAACCCAGTTTATTGAATGGTGAAGTCTTATCCCTGAACAATAATAAGGGATTTGTGCTATCTCCAAAAGCTAGTTTGAATCTTATAGGATATCGTTGGCTCTATTCCATACAATGTCAAGTTCCATTGTTTCAAAACTTGAATGATCGATCAATTAAACAAACTTTCGGCATTGAAGCCGGAATAACTTATTTATTAAAAACAAAAATTAAAAAACATGAAAACAACATTTAATTATTTTCTTATATTCAGTGCATTATTTATTGGATTAACAGCGTGTCATAAACATGAAAATTCAACCGCAACCATTAACTTAATGGAACCAATGGAGAACGATACTCTTGCATTCGGTACAGAACTACATATGCACGGAACAATTGTTGGAACGGGTGAATTGCATGGTTATACTTTATCATTAAAGAATGTATCAACGAATGCCATTTTGTATTCAGCTTCAAACACTACACATCAAGAGAGCTATGCATTTGATGAACATTGGGTGAATAACGTAACGGATACCATGCTGGTTCAAGTTTCTGTTGATGTAGAAATAGATCATGACGGAACAAAGACTAGTAAATTAGTAAACTTAGTTTGTTTACCGAATTAAAGATGCAGTTGTAGATTTGAAATTGCCGGTATGAAAGTATCGGCTTTTTTTGTTATCAATCTTGAACAACTAAAGTGTTCGAAATACTAGTGTTTAATCGGGTTATTTCACGAATAAATTCAGATTCCTTTTCTGGTGAAATCAACAATTCATCATATTTGTTATAGCGAACAACCAAACACTTCCAGGAAGTATTCATTTTCCATCCTACATATAAACCATTGGCTCGTTCTATTTTTCGAATGGTCTGTATTGGGATTTGTTTTTTGAAAAACAATATTTTACAAATTAGAACCTCTTTGTCCCTTATTTCATATGATGTGGAGCGTTGAATTATGATGAATAGAATCCCTAATAATACAGAAATTGAATAGAGAATTAACAGTGATTCGTAAGACTGATTGACAACTACTTCAATCAAGCCAATAAAAGAATATAGAACAAAAACGAATAACCAAATTAGTCCAAAAAACCAATCTCGTTTCGCGCGGTAAATCATTACCAGGTAAACAATGGACGATGAGACATTAACGCGTTTACGTCTTGTTTTACAT
>CAMBBW010000194.1 GCA_945863425.1 Lishizhenia tianjinensis | reverse complement strand
GTAAAATCTACAAAGACCTTTGGATTAAGAGCTACGAACATCCATTACAACTTACTTCACTTTATCCACTTTCTGAAGTAGGTGGAAATGTATCAATTAGAAATGTTAGTTTTAATTCGTTAGAAACACTTGAAATAGTTAAAGGAAATCTTAGTATTCGAGGTACCGAAATTTCTGACTTAGGAAATTTAAAATACATTGGAGGAAATTTTCTTGCACCAAAACATTTATATGAGAACTACGATTTCACTGGAATTGAAATCAAAGGAAAAATAAAGTTATTCAAAAAATAAAATTTTAGATACAAATTTTTTAATTCGACTGATTTGTGGATTTGCTAACGGATGTCAATGTTATTGGTTGACCTTTGGAAAGAATCCCGTTTTTTACTGCTCCACAGAAAGTTGTCTTGAATCACGATGTCTCTTTTTTTTTGGTCAATTTTTGGTCAATTTCAATACATTTAATTGTGATCCCGAATCGATTCACATCCATAATGTTGTTTATTCATTACAAGAATAGTGCCTGTCAATGCGTTCTGACGGTACTCTAAATAAAAAATCCCCAACTTTCGTTGAGGATTAAACGTGATCCCGAAAGGATTCGAACCTTTGACCTTCGCCTTAGAAGGGCGTTGCTCTATCCAGCTGAGCTACGGAACCATAATTCTTTTATTTTTTCCTTTCCTACCCCACTTTTGAGGTAGATTTCACGCTTTCTTGCTTCCTCTCTAGTAGTATACTCTTCAAAAAAGAATAAAAACCAGGGTCCATATCCCTTTGTGGATTTTGTATATCCACGATTATGTTCACCAACTCTTTTATCAATGTCGGTAGTCATTCCAACATAAAACCTCCAATGTATTTGACTTTTCAACACATAAACAAAATGTTTCATTGTCAAACTCCTTAATTTGTGTTGCTCTATCTCTACCTGTCGGTAGACAGGCAGCTGAGCTACGGGACCAAAATGATTAACTATATGTAAAATCAAAAAAGGGGGATGATTGCTCATCCCCCTAGTCGGGGCGGCAGGATTCGAACCTGCGACCTCCTGGTCCCAAACCAGGCGCGATGACCGGACTACGCTACGCCCCGAACAATTCTTCCAAAATTCTCACAAGTTTTAATCGTTTTTAAAACTTTATTTCTTTTACCAAAATGGTTTCTCTCACATCAGGCCGAACCCTTTGGTTCTCATCCCTTCACCTCCACTTCATTGCGGTGGGAGCGGGATTACCTACGGTGCTTTCGCTCCGCTCAGGTCGAAACCTTTGGTTTTCATCCCTTCACCTCCACTTCGTTGCGGTGGGAGCGGGATTACCTACGGTGCTTTCGCTTCGCTCAGGTCGAACCCTTTGGTTCTCATCCCTTCACCTCCACTTCGTTGCGGTGGGAGCGGGATTCGAACCCGCGGTACAGTTACCCGTACGACAGTTTAGCAAACTGTTGGTTTCAGCCTCTCACCCATCCCACCAAGTTCTAAGAACGGACGGCAAAAGTAGTAATTCTTTCTGCAATGAGAAAATTCTTTGCGTATTTTTTTAAGAAAAAAAATAGAAAGCAAGAGAGTTACTCAAAATCAATGAGTTACTCCTTGTTTTTTGGATCGTCCAAAATTCTTTTTGGTCTTAATTGCTCAATAACTCCTAAAGTTATCCAATAAGGAAGTATAAATCCCATCAAAAAAACTAACATCCAGAATGCCATCCCAAATATTAATATGAATAAAACTATTCCAAATACGCTCATCTTGTATTACTTTTGTTGCTTTAACAGCGTAAAATTAATAAATAAAACGAATAAACAAACAATATGGACTACAGAATCGAAAAAGATACAATGGGAGAAGTTAGGGTTCCAGCCAATCGTTATTGGGGTGCTCAAACAGAACGATCAAGGAATAATTTTAAAATTGGACCCGAAGGATCTATGCCAATTGAAATCATCTATGCATTTGCTTACTTGAAAAAAGCAGCAGCTCATGCCAACTGTGAATTAGGCGTTTTACCAGCTGAAAAAAGAGACTTGATTTCAGAAGTTTGCAACGAAATTATAGACAAAAAACACGATGCCGAATTCCCTCTTGTGATTTGGCAAACGGGATCTGGAACGCAGTCAAACATGAACTGCAATGAGGTTATTGCAAATCGTGGACATGTCATCCAAGGCGGGAATTTAACCGATGAACAAAAAGCACTAAATCCAAATGACGACGTAAACAAATCTCAATCATCGAATGACACCTACCCTACTGCGATGCATATTGCGGCCTATAAAATGGCAGTTGATGTGACGATACCCGGATTACAAAAATTAAGGAACGCACTACAACAAAAAGTAGTTGAATTTAAAGACATTGTCAAAACAGGAAGAACGCATTTTATGGATGCCACTCCACTCACCTTAGGTCAAGAATTTAGCGGGTATGTAGCTCAAATTGACAATTCCATTCGAACAATTAACAACGCATTGGTAATGATTGCTGAGTTGGCTCTCGGCGGGACAGCAGTTGGAACAGGACTAAATACTCCCAAAGGATATGACGTATTGGTGGCGAAAAAAATTGCCGAATTTACAGGACTACCTTTTATCACAGCAAAAAACAAATTTGAGGCTTTGGCAGCTCATGATGCAATGGTTGAGTTATCGGGAGCGTTAAAAAGAAGTGCGGTTTCCTTAATGAAAATTGCCAATGATATCCGTATGCTTTCCTCTGGACCACGTTGCGGAATAGGTGAATTAATAATTCCGGACAACGAACCCGGTTCTTCCATTATGCCTGGAAAAGTAAATCCAACGCAACCCGAAGCATTGACAATGGTCTGCGCACAAGTGATGGGAAATGATGTTGCTGTTTCAATTGCAGGATCTAATGGACATTTTGAATTAAATGTTTTTAAACCCGTTATTGCATATAATGTTTTACAATCCGCTAGACTAATCGGTGATGCTTGCGATTCATTCACAGAAAATTGCGCCATTGGCATTCAAGCAAATATTCCGGTTGTGAAAAAACATTTGGAAAATTCGTTAATGTTGGTAACTGCATTGAATACTAAAATTGGGTATTACAAAGCAGCTGAAATTGCTAAATACGCACATAAAAATGGAACCACATTAAAAGAAGCTGCTGTTGGATTAGGTCATGTTACGTCTGAAGAATACGATTTATACGTAGACCCATCCAAAATGATTGGCTCTTTGGATTAATCTGGAATTTATAGTTAGTTCGAGGGAGTCAAACGGCTCCCTTTTTTTGTTAGTAAATCGCAGATAAAACGGCCAAAACTGAAGTATTTTCGCCTAAAGACTTCACTTTGATTTGCTTTTGTTTTTCGTTTTTCTGGAATACTTTATTTTCATCCAAAACTGTTGCAAAACTTACATCTTCTGAAAGAATAAGCTTCTCTTTCAACAAGCTTTCACTCTCAGATTTTTTTCGATTAGGGGTCGATTTTTCTTGATCTTTCGATGGTAAATTGGAACTCAACCTATTATCTGATTCTGATTTAATCTCATTTTCCGGTATACGACCATCAGCCACTGTTGAAGCCTGAGGAAATGAAGCATATCCAAAATCTTCAACAACACCCTCGGCTGAATTACTTTTTGGGTTTGTCACATCAGTTGATTTTGAACTTGTTTCGTTAGGTTTTGTTAAGTAGGGTTGAGAGGGTGTTTTTTGCTGCAAAATCTTTTTACTGGATTTTTTGTCGATTTTTTTTGTCGACGGAGCCTCATTTTTCGCTAATTCTATTGGCTTTTCAATGTCATTCTTCGTGAGTGGATAGAGTAAGGCAATAATTACCAATAGTGCCGCAAGCTGAAATATTGGGCTTAAATAAAAAGGTTTATTGGG
>CAMBBW010000193.1 GCA_945863425.1 Lishizhenia tianjinensis | reverse complement strand
TAAATATTAATAAAAAGAAGTATCTGGATGAATCTTTTTTTCCTGGAATCGATTCATTTATGAAGCAAAATAAATAATTAAACAGGTTTAAATATTTTTCCCTCAACAGAAAAAAACTCAATATTCTTTCTTGTATCAGGTTTTTTTTTGAATTAATTCATTGGAGAAACGTCGAATCAATAACAAAGATTGAATTAACGATTCTAAAGACCTGCTTATTCATACCTCAATTAGGATTCAATCATTATAATCAAACTAATAAATTGATTGATTAACGAGACAATAATGGTTATTTCGGCCAATAATGATTAGCATTTTTAAAGCTCCTTGTATCATTGAAGCGAATTCCTTCTTGTTTGAATACTTGATGGGACTTTTTCATACTCATTTGACGTAAATAAAAAGGCTCATTCACAACAAAATGATGAATTGAATGGGTTGACCCAAAATTAAAGCAAAATAGCTGAAAGGGCCATGTCCACCATCGATTCAAGACTTGAGTTTGTTGCAAAATATTACCCTCTTCAATATCACCGTAATAATGCATGTTTGAAGTGATAAAATGCAGACAAAATTGGCG
Source organism: Lishizhenia tianjinensis (assembly GCA_945863425.1). GTDB lineage: Bacteria > Bacteroidota > Bacteroidia > Flavobacteriales_D > Crocinitomicaceae > UBA952. Next base: position 3,290 of record CAMBBW010000193.1, on the reverse strand, counting down.
GATTAAGTTCGGTAAAACAAAAATATAAATTACCGGATTTGAGATTTCAAAAAAAGAACTTGTCCAGTTTGTGGGCGAAAACAATCCAAAATAGGATAGTGAATAAAGAATTATCCAAAAATAAAAAAGAAAATGTAATGGAATTCCAAAAGGTAGCATCCCGAATAAAACGGTGCTTTTCAATTTTTCCGAATCTTTTTCTGAAAAGTTTCCATTTTGTTTTTCTTGTATTATCTCCTTTTTTAATCTTCGTAACCTAAGTAAAAAACCAAGTACTAAATCCGGGGTAATCAAAAGGCGCAAAAAACCCCATTTCTCACCATTTGTAACTCCTCTTTCCTCAATATCTATTTTTTGACCTGAATGCTGGTGATGGTTGTAATGCCAATATTTTCTAATCCATGGATTCAAGGTTAATGGTCTGAAAAACCAAACCGTAAACAACATCATATTATGTATGAATTTCACTTTTTTGAAATATAAGCCATGAATTAAATCATGTTCAAGCTCATGTAAAATTGAGTTCCAAAAAGCAATAGTCAAAACAAGAAGAAAGGTATTCATTGCACCAACGAAGCAAAGATAGGTAGAAAGAAGAATTCCTATAACGCTTAAAATCATCAAGGCTAATCCTATAAAATTCTGAAACTTAAGAAATTTAAATTTCATCCTTAACCGATCGTGTTCTTGCTGTAGTTGTGCAGTGATACGTCGAATTTTTAGTATATCTATATCGGAAATATTCATTACCTACAAAAATCTGCATTTATTTTCAAATCATTCCTATACTTTCCCCAACTTTTGCCCTTGATATCATTTTGATTCCTTTTGGAATGCTAAAAAAACCAAAACCCCATAAAATCAAGTGTTTTACGGGGTTTTGGTTTCTTTTGAAATCTTTCAGCGGAGAATGTAGGATTCGAACCTACGGTACCTTGCGGTACAACAGTTTTCAAGACTGCCGCAATCGACCACTCTGCCAATTCTCCGAGGCAAAAGTACTAATGTTTTGAAAACTGACAATAGTTTTATTTAAAAAAGGATAAAAAAGTTATTTATTATTTTTTCCGAACAGTAAGTCTTTTTAATTGTTTTTAAGTACATTTAATCTAAATACGATGAATAAAATTGCATTAATTACGGGTGCTTCTAGCGGAATTGGAAAAGAATTAGCAAGAATTCATGCTAAAAACAACGGCGATCTAATTTTAGTTGCCAGAAGACTTCACTTGCTTCAATCCCTTAAGGAGGAGCTCGAGGCAACCTTTTCGATTCAAGTTCTTGTTTTTGAATTTGATTTAACTCAAGGTAACGCAGGTTCCAAATTAGTTGATTTAATTAAAGAGAAAAATATTAAAATCAACTTTTTATTTAATAATGCAGGTTTTGGTGGTTACGGAGATTTTGTGGAGCGTGAAATACAACAAGATCTAGAAATGATTCAATTAAATGTTACCGCCCTGGTAGAATTAACACATGGAATAGCGAATCAAATGATAGAAAACGGTGGTGGTAAAATACTAAACACTGCCAGTACTGCTGGATTTTTGCCAGGACCACTACAAGCAACCTATTTTGCCACAAAAGCATTTGTTGTTTCCTTTTCTCAAGCGTTAAATCAAGAACTTAGATCCAAAAACGTAAGTGTTACAGCTCTTTGTCCGGGACCTGTACAAACAGAATTTATCTCTGTTGCGGGGATGTCTAAAAGCAAGATGTTTCAGGGGGCTAAATCAGCGGAATACACAGCCAATAAGGGTTATAATGCAATGATGAATGATAAACTCATTTGTATTTCAGAACCCTCTTTAAATTTCCTGATAAATTACATGCTTTGGATGGTTCCTCGGCGAATAGTATTGAAAATGGTTGAACGTATGCAGCGCATTCATTAAACACTCCTGTGATTTTTAGGATTAAATAACAAAATCATTCCGCTGCAAATAAAAACACCAGATATCCCAATTAGAAAAGCCATCCAATTGGGTAACATATGCAACGAAAGTGTTAAATATCCAATTAAAAATATTAAAAAGCCGATAATTATCCGAACGCTGTGATGTACAATCGGAATGGTATATAAACGGGGCATGTCAGGAGTCTGTGCCTCAGGACCAAGAAATAGTAAAAGAATTGCCTTTTTTAAATTGAATTCTTTAAAATTTCGAAATAGTTTTAGGATAAACACCAATTGAATATGAAAAGGATCTTGTTGTTCAACCGGTTTGGTTAACCCATATTCAATATTTTTCTCATCAACATGATAAGTCCCAAACATACGATCCCAAATTGTAAACAGACCCCCATAATTTGTATCTAAATGTTCATGCACGGAAGAATGATGGATTTGGTGAAATTTTGGCGTAACAAATACTTTTTCCCAGCCTTTGAATTCAGGCCAAAGCTCGCTGTGTAAAATATATTGATAAAAAGCATTAAGCGCATTAGCAAGAATGATATCCTCAGGGGTTAATCCAAGCAAAACCAAGGAGCTATAAACGAAAATTCGCACAAAAAAACCAAAGGGTGATATGGCAAAATTGACAGAAAAGTTGTATTCGATACTTTGATGATGTATCAAATGAGCGGCCCAAATAAGCGAAACTCGATGCGAAAGTCGGTGATAAACATACCACATAATATCTACGGCCACGAAAGTAATTGCAAACGCCAGCCACCGATTTTCAATTGAATCAAACAAACGCCAAGGCATTAAAGCCGTAAAAAAATAAATCCCAAAATTAATGGTCATTATTCCAATCAACCTTTCCACCATACCTAATCCCAAATTCAGTACTGTTTGATGGATTGAAATTGTATTCCTTTTCTTGATTTTTAAGATCAATACTTCCAGACCAAACATGGATAATCCTAAGATTAATATGATAATGTCAGAGTAATTTAATTCCATAATTTTCTTTTGAAACGAAATTAATCACCAGAAACAACATGCAGTTATTGAATGCAGCAAGTAATCTTATTTCACTTACGAAATTCGCAATTTATTTTCAATACATGCTTTTAAAATGTAGAAAGTATAAAACATTAACACAATTTTACAATTGCTTGATTTTAAACTCAGTCCTTCTATTTTTTGCTCGATTTAGATCTGATGAATTAGAAAATTTTGGATTACCCTCCCCCAACCCCCTGACTGTTAACCTGTTAATCTCAATACCTTTAGAAGTTAAAAATACCTGAACGGATTTACACCGCGATTCTGACAACATTAGATTCACTTTATCATCTCCTAGGTCATCTGTATGTCCTTGAATTTCAATTTGAATCGT
>CAMBBW010000192.1 GCA_945863425.1 Lishizhenia tianjinensis | reverse complement strand
GACCAACCATGCACCGCCATTCTTTTTCCATCCACATAAGGCAAAGACTTAAGGAAATCAACACCCAACAATTGATCTTCCATTTCTACATCGCCCAATCGACGGTGAATTTGAGATTCAAAAGCAAACCCTCTTTCGCCAGACCCATGATTATCCAACGTGAACACAATGTATCCTTGATTCGCCATCCAATGCATCCATAAATTAGCCCCGTTCAACCATGAATTGGTAACCATTTGTGCGTGCGGACCGCCATACACATAGACCATCACCGGATATTTTTTAGATGGGTCAAAATCAGCAGGTTTGATCATGCGGTAATATAAATCAGCTCCATCTTTGGCTTTTAATGTTCCAATTTCGGTCTGACCAATGATAAAATCATCCAATTTTTCTTTAGATGTGATTAGCGGTTTAGCCATTTTCCCGTTGTTTGTCCATAACATCGCTTTGTGAGGAACGGTTCCACTTGAAAAGGCATCGTAAAAATAAATTCCATCTGAGGATAAAGAAAAAGAATGCGTTCCTTCTTCACGTGTCACCAGATTGGAATTCCCTTCAAAGTCTACCGAATACATCAAAGTGTTCATGGGGTTTGGACCTGTAGAGGAATAATAGATTGTCTTACCATCATTACTAGTTGTCAAAATATCTTTTACCACAAAAGAATGATTGGTTAATTGTTTGATGAGCTTTCCTTCAAAATCATAGTGGTATAGATTGTCAAATCCACTTTTTTCTGAAATCCATAGGAAATTGTTTGAAGTCTTGTTTGGAAAATAAGCTGGGTGCTCAGGTTCCACCCATTTGTCATTCGTTTCTTCAAACAGTGTTTTTACAAATTTTCCTGTTTTGGCATCATACACATTCAGCCACATGTGGTTTTGATCTCGATTTACTTCCGCAACTACAATGAATTTTTCATCTGGTGTGAAGGATAAATTAGTGAAATAATCATCTTTCGCTCCTCGAGGATTGATGTACACGGTTTTATTTTTCTTGATGTTGTAAATCCCAACCCTAGGTTCTTCTGATTTTTGACCCGTCATTGGATATTTAATTGACGTTAATTCTCCTGGTGTAGCATTGATGTCCAATAAGGGATAGTTATGAACGTTGCTTTCATTTTTCTGATAAAATGCTAAATAAGTTCCGTTCTCTGACCAAAAAATTCCGTTGGAAATTCCAAATTCGTTGCGCGCAATGGATTGACCTGAAACAATATTCTTGTCCGTGTTTTTGGTAATTGCGATCTTTTTCCCGTCTGATTTTAGTAGGTGTAAATTATTGGTTAAGGTATAAGCCATTTGATTACTAGCCGCATGAAACGATTGATTTTCAGCACCTTCCTCTACAACGATGATTTTCTTTCCTGTTTTGGAATTAACATCATATGAATAGACTTTTGCTCCATTATTCAATCTGATTTCGTGATCGTTTATCCACTCCATTCCAAAGAAATTAGGGAAATCAGTAGAAAGAATTTTATTGATATCAGTAATTTTAGTAAGTTCTAGTTCCTTCTGTGAACTAACGTCTGACTTGTATAATGTTGTCCAATCTTTACTGCAATACGAGTACGCTGAACCTCCCGGAATCCACTGAAAGTTATTTATTCTATCGGGTGCAAATTTTCTTCCTTGTTGCAATACTGCTTCGTTCAATGAAATTTCTTTTTTTTGTGCAATCGCACTTGTTGAAAGAAGGAGTAAGAATAATAGTTTTTTCATTTTATCGTTTAATTAATTCATTAAAAAAAGATTCTACCGGTCGACCAGCTTCATAGCAATTGAGAACAATTTCATCCAAATTTTCTTGCAAAATGGTTTCAGGTTCAAACTGCGTGTAAAAATACCATTGTTTATTGAAAATCAAGGGTTCTAATGCGGCTGAATCACGCAAATGAGCGGGAAGAACTTTATTCTTTTCACCCAAAATTTTGCCAAAAGTCTTCACAAATAATGGGTTTTTATATGCTTTTTGAAACTTAGAAATGTCTTGTGCCATAGCGTCTCGAACCGTTTCCAAATCATCTTTGTCAATTTCATAAACGCCTCCATACACCCGCATGTGTTCAGGACCAAACTCAAAATAGACACCATTTACAGCTTTGCTTTTCTTCCCTTCTGGCGTAACTACAGCAGAACACATCATTTTGTAGGGCGTTTTGTCTTTGGAAAATCGGATATCCCGATTAATTCGAAAAATACAGTTCTTTGCTTCCAATTCGTTAAAAGCAGCATCTTTCTCAGCAAGCGAATGAATGAGGTGCTGAACAAAATCGCTGAAGGGCTTCTTCACGTTTTGCTCATATCGTTTTCGGTTCAGGTCAAACCAATCTTTATTATTATTAGCGGCAAGCTCAATAAAGAAATTGAGATAATCGGTTGTAAAAAAAGCCATCTTTAATTTTTGACGAAGATAAGAATGTTTCTGCTTTCACTCATAAACCAACAGGAATTCAAATAATAAAAACACTGTCTCTGAATGCTTTCAATCAACTTTGTAGATAATATGAAAAAATAAATAACCTGAAACGTATATCAGATGAAATGAAGTGCAAATCAGATGAAAGTTCAAAACGGCCGTAAGAATAAGGAGAAAAATTAGTAAGAGAAGAACGAATACAAGATCAATGTCTGCTATAATAAAGCGGTGCACACCTTTACCCTACTTAACTTTGGAAAAATCATTAGCCGTTTAAATAACGTTAACATTGGCTTAATATTGAAATAAAATCATTAATTTTGCACCTCATTTTTTAATCCTTTTTTTAAAAGCATGTTAGATCAAATTAGTGTGGGTTTTAAAAAGTCATTGAAACTAGCCTCATCAATTCTATTTATTTGTAGTGGTAATCTTTTTGGGCAGGTTGATCACTGGGAAACAATTATATACGACACATCTTCTTGGCGGTATTCAGTTCCAAATGCAAGTACTTCCATGAACTGGATTCAGCCAGGATTTGATGCTTCGACGTGGAATACAGGCTACGGTGGTTTTGGATTTGCCGATGGCGATGATGGTACTGTTATTCCTACCTCTTCCATTTCTGTTTTTGCGCGAAAAGAATTTACTATTTCAGATCTTTCTATTATAAAGAAAGTCATTTTAAACATGGATTATGATGATGCTTTTGTAGCATACATCAATGGTGTTGAGGTGGTTAGAAATGGAATTACTTCAGCTGGTCAACCTACCTATAATCAATTAGGCGAAATTTCACACGAGGCAAGGCTGTATCAGAATCAATATCCTGATCAGTTTTATTTTGATATTGCTGATTTTCCAGCTCCTTTGGTTCAAGGAGTAAATGTAATTTGTGTTGAAGTACACAATCAAACTGCGGCTTCTTCTGATTTATCGTGCAGGCCATTCTTATCGGTTGGTGTTAACAATAGTAACACGAGTTATTATCCAACTCCAACTTGGTTTATTCCGCCGGTTTCATTATCAACATCTACACTTCCAATCGTTGTTTTGAATACCAATAACATTGAAATTCCTGATGAACCAAAAGTTCATGCTACCATGGGAATTATTTTCAATGGAGATGGAAATTTAAATTCTATTACGGATCCATACAATGAATTTTATGGGGAAATTGGCATTGAGCGCCGTGGATCCTCTTCAAACGGTTTTCCAATGAAATCCTATGGATTAGAAACATGGGGGCCAGATTCATCGAATTACAACGTGTCTATTTTTGATTGGCCCAGTGATAATGACTGGATTTTATATGCTCCTTACACAGACAAAAGTTTAATTAGGAATGTATTAACCTACCACATCGGAAATGAAATGGGAGATTATGCACCCAGAACAAAAATGTGCGAAGTTGTTCTAAACAACGAATATATTGGTGTTTACGTGTTTATGGAG
>CAMBBW010000191.1 GCA_945863425.1 Lishizhenia tianjinensis | reverse complement strand
TATGTTGCAAGTGATATTATTGAATTAAATGAAGATGAGTTTGATGATTTCATTTCATTTCTAAATTTGTCGGAAAATTTCTTAAAAACATCTACGGAGATGGAACTCTATCTTTTTATCAAAGACAAATACGAACATTTTAAAGGACTTAAAAACTAATGCAAATCATTGAACTGATTTTTAAAATAGGGGTGCTTCTCGCCATTTATGGATTTATTTGGTTTTTCATCAATTTATTAATTTCCTTGTTGTCAGGAGGGAGAAAGAAATCAATTGGAGAGGTTTATTTTTCCAAAGGAGTGAAATCAGTTTTCTTGGTGAATGTCCTTTTTCTTTATGGTTTAGATTCCGGTCAAAATGTTATCGATTGGTTTAATATGATCATTTCAGGGTTGATTTTACTTCTGTATTTTATTGGTCAAATGCAAAAAGATCAAAAGCAGGCTGCTATGATGGATCGATTTTCTGGAATGTTAAGTGTTGTTTCCAAAACACGGTTTAATCGAAAAGCTGAAATTATTGTGGTTAGTGTTGCATTTGTGGTTTATGCCTCACTTTTCTTCTTTCCTGAATTTGCGAAAAATCCTATCGCGCTTTGGTTTTATGAGCAAGTAACCGGTTTGGAAAAAACACCTATAATTGGGTTTATTTTTAAACTTATTGGGTTCTTCTTTTTACTTGGTATTTTACTAAAAATCACCAATGGAATCATGTTTTTAATTTCAGGTAAGCCTTTTATGAACGTTTCTGGTAGTTTTAAAACCGGAAATTCAAAAAAAGAGAATGACGATGATTTCGATGATTACGAAGAATTGAAAAATGAATTACCTGAAGATCAATCAAAAGGCGTGGAATGATAAAACAGCGGTTCATGTAACTTCTGATTTTTACGAACACCCATCTTTTCTTGCCGGAAAAAACACCTTAAAATTCCCTGAATTGGAAGTCCTTGGAGATGTTACTGGAAAACGCATCTTACATTTGCAGTGTCATTTTGGACAAGATTCATTATCTCTTTCACGCATGGGAGCCCGCGTAACGGGATTAGATTTTTCAGATAAAGCAATAGAAATAGCTAAATCAACGAATGATCAGCTGGGTTTAGATGCTGAATTTATTTGCTCAGATGTATATCAACTACCTGACGACTTAATCGGTCAATTTGATATTGTTTTTACTTCATACGGTACAATTGGTTGGTTGCCAGAACTTAAATCATGGGCAGAAACAATTAAAAAAGCGTTGGTGCCAGGTGGTAAGTTTATCATGGTTGATTTTCATCCCTTTATTTGGACATTTGATAACGATGTTCAAAAAATAGAATACGATTATTTTAATAGCGAACCGATTATTGAAGAAATTGAAGGAACGTATGCAGATCGAAACGCACCAATTAAAACACAAACGATTTCATGGAATCACGGAATAGGGGAGATCTTGAACACACTGATACGAGCAGGAATTTCAATTCAAGAATTTTCAGAGATGGATTTTTCGCCTTTTAATTGTTTCGCCAATATGAAACAAATTGCTGACGATAAATTTATTTTTGATCACATTCCTCAAGCTATTCCTATGATATATCGAATTGTAGGGGATAAAAATTAAGCACCAAGAGAAGCCAGTGAAATCACATTAATTCCGTCGTTTCTCGTATAGCTAATACCTGTTCCGGTAATGATATTCAATGATTTCGGCAAGGCTACACTTTTCGTGTCTAAAATAGAAACAAATTTCTTTAAACTCTTGGCAGCTTCTTCAATCTGACCCGTTCCAAGTTTTATTTCAAAAGCACACCAATCACCATTGTATTTCTGCACAATAGCATCAACCTCCAAACCACTTGAATCATGGTAGTGATATACTTTTGCATCGCTCACTTGAGCGTATACCCGCAATTCGTGCACAGCAAGTGACTCAAATAAAAATCCAACAAATTTCAGGTCTTTTAATAAAGCTTCTTTTTTCAAGCCAAGTGCTGCAACAGCAAGTGCCGCATCTGTAAAATGACGTTTAGCTGCTTTTCGTAAGGTAGAGGAAGATCGAATATGTGTGCTCCATGCTGGTTGATTTTCGGTAATCATTAAACGATCTAAAGCATCTAGGTAGTCGTATATGGTTGGGCGTGAGATGTCTTTGAAATCCCGTTGACGAATATCAGCTTCCAAGGTTTTAATGTCAACCATTGTTGCTGTATTTCGAGCCAACGAACGCAATAAATTTTTAATCTTTATGGGGTCACGTTTGGTTTTTGATAAACGACTCATGTCTACTTCTGCTAATAAATCAACATACGCTCTATTCATGTCCCTCGCTTGTCGAATGTTTTTATTCATTAACCCAGGGAAACCACCTGTGATGATGCGATCAATAATGAATTCTAAGTCAGTTGGTTCATCGTAGATGTCGATTTTTTCACCGCTAAACAGTTTTTTTAAACTTATTTTCCCAGTAGAATAACCCATTTCTTGCCAACTCATTGTTCGCATATCCAATATCGTAAAACGACCTGCACCCGAATGCATCTTAACGCTCTCCTCCGGATTTGCTGAGCCTGTTAAAATGAATTGTGCACTTTCTTTTCGTTTATCCACTTCATGCCGAACATAGTTCCAGATCTTGGGATGTTCCTGCCACTCATCAATTAGTCGAGGTGTGTCGCCAAGTAATAATCGTTGTGGTGAAGTGGCCATTAATAACGGTACTTGTTCATCTTGGTCCAATGCCAAAACACTCTTTGAATATTGCTTTGCTGATTCAGTTTTACCACACGCTTTCATGCCACGAATTAACAATGCGCCTGCAGAATCTAACTTTCTAAGTAATTCTTTGTCTGTAAGTCTTTCTTTATAATGGTATTGCTCTTTCATTTGAACTACAAATATAGGATTTATTTTACATATTATGAGGTTTTTATTTTACATAATTTGAATTATTTACTTTACATTATTTGAATAAAATATTTTACAAAATAATAGCTTTAAAATTTACATATTATGAATAATATATTTTACATAATTAGAGTAAATTACTTTACATAATATGAAGGAAAATATCAATTTTAAAAAGGAATATGGATAATATTTAACAAAAAAACACACCATAAAATAGTTGTGTTTTAGATATGAAAAAAAAATAAACTTATGAGTTGGTTTAAATTAACCTCAGAGTATGAGAAAATAATCAAATCCCTTCCAGCCCTTCCTTATACCTCCCCAACACGCGTTCTCTGGCAAATTTATGATCTATAATTGGTTCAGGATATGCCGGTGTTCCATATTCAGGAACCCATTTTTTGATGTATTCAAACTGTTTATCGAACTTCTCTTGTTGTGCAGTAGGATTGAATACCCGAAAATAAGGTGCCGCATCGCAACCACATCCAGCCGCCCATTGCCACCCTCCAGAATTACTTGCTAATTCGAAATCCAATAGTTTTTCGGCAAAATAACCTTCACCGAGGCGCCAGTCAATCAATAAATGTTTTGTGAGAAAACTTGCAACTACCATCCGAACGCGGTTATGCATGAATCCTGTTGAATTTAATTCGCGCATTCCAGCATCCACAATCGGATAACCTGTTTTTCCCGCGCACCACGCATTGAAATGTGCTTCGTTATGTTCCCATTGAATCCGATCGTATTGCGTCTTGAAGGAGTTCTTGGCCGAGTGAGGAAACCAATGGATAATCATTTGATAAAAATCCCGCCAGATGAGTTCGTTTAAAAATGTTTCGTTTAATGAAAGAGCTTCACGCGCTAACTCACGAATAGAAATAGTACCAAAACGTAGGTGTAAACTTATTTTAGATGTAGCGTTTAATGCGGGGAAATTACGATTTTCAGTGTACGAACTAATGATGTCTTTATTTCGTTTTTTGGATGGGAATTCTACAGTTTGA
>CAMBBW010000190.1 GCA_945863425.1 Lishizhenia tianjinensis | reverse complement strand
CCGCTCAAAACTCTCCAAATCCAGATGTTTATTCCATCAATATATCTTCAGTAGCTGGAGGTCAGTCAAATGTGAAAGTTCAGATTAATTACCAAGGAAACTGGGGTTGGTATTGGGCAATTGATGATATGAAAATTATTGAAACGGATCAATATGACATAAAACTACAAACAACATCATTTGGAACGGATGGCGCTTATGGTGCAAGATTACCTTATTTTCAAGTGCCAACAGCTCAAATTGCTCCTATAAACATTGGAGGTGTGATTAAAAATATTGGCGTTCAAGACATCAATGATGCAGGTTTTACAGCAGATATTAGTGGCATTTATGCTGGAGTAGGTGGTCCAATTGTTATTCCAGCTGCATCGCAGGATACTATTTTCTGTTCTGCGACGTTCACACCATCCGCGGGTAATGCAATTTATTCGGTTCAAGTAGCAGCAACAACAAGTAATAGTGAGCCTGATGGATTAAATAATTTATTACCAAATTTTCAAATAAATGTAAATCCTTTTATTTATGCAAGAGATAATGGTCAAATTTTAGGTGGAATTAGTAATGCAGGACAAGGATACGAGGTTGGGCATATTTTTGATATTTTCACATCAGCAACGATTTATGGAATTGATGCAATCATAAATGCAACTTCTGAACCAGGTGGAGAGATTTTCATAAAACTTTATTCAATTGACCCCGCAACAGGGAATTTTGTTTTTGTTGATGAATCTGCACCGTATATTCTTACACAATCCGATTTAGGCCAAAAAATTTCGTTACCACTTGCGACTCCAATTCTGTTAAATGCAAATGAGTCTTACCTAGCAATGGTTGGTTCTTATGGCGATGGTGGCGCTACAAATGACTTAGTAACTGCATCCTCAGGTGCATCTGAGCCACAAACATCCTATTATTTTGATTATACAGACAATACGTGGTATTACACGACATCAAACGTAATGGTACGAATGAATTTTGATCCAGCCTTAAGTATTGAAAATTTTTCTCAAGAAACGGGGATATCGCTATTTCCAAATCCTGCTTCAAATGAAATAACGGTTGAAGTTGTAAAAGAAATAACGGCGACTCTCTCAATCCTAGATTCTAAAGGGATGTTGTTGGGTTCATATTTGTTAAATGGATTGTCGAAATCAATTGATATTACTCATTTAAGCGATGGTATTTATTTTATTTTATTGTCTGATGGCAAATCAACATCAACCAGAAAGTTTGTAATCAATAATAAATAAAGTTCTCTGTTTAAGCGAAAGGGTCGTTATATACGATCCTTTTTTTTTGAATGAAAAATTGGACATAAAAAAAAGCTGCCTTTCAAAAGACAGCTTTTACGATTTAATGTGTTATTAATTCTTTTTTGAAGAACAACAAGACTTAGTCTCTGTTTTCGCTGGACAAGATTTCGCTTCAGTTGAAGAGCAACAAGATTTCTTCTTTTTCTTCTTTTTCTTATCGTCGTCATTTAAAACAACTGTAGCTCCATTATTCGCTGCAATTGCCGTTGAAATCATTGAACCAGAATAAATGGTTAATGCTAATACTAAAATTAATTTTTTCATTATGCTAAATTTTAAATAAAGGTAGTAAAAAATAATTGAGTTTAAAAAATAAAAAATAATAAAAAACTAGTATATTTGCAGTCCAGTATAAAACGGCCTTGTGGCGCAACTGAATAGCGCACCTGATTACGGCTCAGGAGGTTTCAGGTTTGAATCCTGACAAGGTCACAAAAGGCGCCCTGACGATAAAGTGTCAGGGCTTTTTTATTTAGAATGGCTTCATAAATCATTTCTGAAAGTTAGGATAAATGAAAAAGGCAAGGCAATGCACAGCATTGACAGGCGTTATGCTTGGAATGCCCATAATGCAAGGAATCATGAAATAATCCTGACAAGCTCACAAAACAAAAATAGACTTTCGGTCTGTTTTTTATTCAATATAAATGCACGGCAATCAACAATCTCTCCTTAGCTTTACATAAAAATTTTTTCTATGACATTTCGCGATTTAATTTTGAATAAACCTCTTTGGAATGCCTTGGATGATTTAGGTTATCAAACGCCAACAACCATTCAGTCAGCAGGTTTCAACGTGATGATGTCCGGAAAGGACACAATTGGAATTGCGCAAACAGGAACAGGTAAGACATTGGCCTATTTGTTACCGAGTCTATGTATGTGGAAATTTTCGAAAGAACCGCATCCCCAGATTTTAATCATTGTACCTACACGAGAATTGGTCGCACAGGTAGTTCGTGAAGTCGAGAAATTAACTACTTATATGAATGTCGCTGTTGGGGGTGTGTATGGTGGGACTAATATGAACACACAGGCCTCAATGGTATTGCAAGGAATAGATATCTTAGTTGGTACGCCTGGGCGCATTCTAGATTTAGCTAAAATTGGTTCTTTGCAATTAAAACAGGTCAAAAAAGTAGTGATTGATGAGGTGGATGAAACACTTAGCCTTGGATTTAGACCGCAACTTTTGAATATCTTTGATTTTCTGCCTGCCAAACGTCAGCATATGGTTTTTTCTGCAACCCTTTCGGAAGAAGTATCGCTGTTTTTGGATGATTATTTGATATCTCCTGTCCGCGTTGAAGCAGCACGTGCTGGATTACCTATTGATAAAATTGATCAAATAGGTTACCGAGTACCGAATTTCCTTTCCAAGGTTGTCCTGTTGCGTCATCTAATTCAACAAACCGATGCTAACTCAAAAGTTTTAGTCTTTGTTTCTTCTCGCGCTTTAGCCGATTTATTGTTTGAAGAAATTGAAGCGATTTTTCCAGATACTATAGGTATCATTCACTCCAATAAAGGACAGAATTTCCGCTTCGAGGCAGTACAAAAATTTCAATCAGGTACAATACGTGTATTGATTGCAACAGACTTAATAGCGCGTGGTATTGATGTAACTGACGTTTCGCATGTGATTAATTTTGATATTCCGGAAATTCCTGAAAACTACATTCATCGAATTGGACGGACGGGTAGAGCCGATAAAAATGGTATTGCGATTACTTTTGTCTCCAAGAAAGATGAAGCGGCCCTTTTAGCGATTCAAGATCTGATGCAACAGCAACTTGTATTTACAAAGGTAACTGAGGAGATTGTATTTACAAACGAACTATTGGAATTTGAAAAGCCAAAAGTTGCTATTCCTGGGAAAGACATCAAATCACCTACCAACGAAAATAGGGGACTTTCTTTTCATGAGAAAAAAGCGAAAAACAAGAAGGTAAACGTGCGTTACGACCATAAAAAAGCCATGCATGAAAAGTATGGTAAGCCCAAGAGAAAGAGGCAAAAGTAAACATGATATTGTTTTTGTAGGAATAATATTCCTCAAAGAAATCAAGAAAGATCCCTTCTTCTTGTTATCACTCTTTAATTAGAGAGAACCTTCTTATTTACTAGCTAAAAAAGGTTGTCTTAACTTTTTTGATAAGTACTTTAAGGCAATTCAAACGTTTACATTCGCACCAACTTCATTCTTTTGTTCTTGTTCGGCAATTGAATTTCAATAAGATAGTTTCCTTTGCCTAAGGTCATTAAATTAATATTTTTACCTACTTCGAATGTCGTGGTGTACACTACTTTTCCAAACATGTCATAAACAAGGATAGGCGCAAAGTCAGGAACATTCGTTAGAGTAAAAAGGCCATTTGAGGGATTAGGAACTATAAGTATTTCTTTATTAGCTGCAATTTCAGAGAGTGCGATTTAATTATCTTGAACAATAGGTCCCGTTTGGTTGATTACCCAGTTATTCGCATCGATAATAACGGTATTGGTTGAACTTAATGTACCCAAATTTGATATAGAAAATACTTGGGTTTTTGAATTAATATCAAATCGAATGGTTGTATCACTTAATGTTGATCGATTGAAAGTAAGGTCTATCGGATTTGTAAAGGTTGGAGTAACGGCGGGTTTAGATCCACT
>CAMBBW010000189.1 GCA_945863425.1 Lishizhenia tianjinensis | reverse complement strand
CAACTTCAATTATTCCCAATCCAAGTAATACAAACACGGTCTCGGTTCAGCCTTCGTTCTCCCAAAACGTGTACCTTACAGCCTCGGCAAATGGTTGTTCTGTCGATGACTCCATCTTCATCACAGTTTCGGCTATTGATCCATTAAGCGTCATTGCAAGTGCTTCCCAATATATTGTAGCGCCAGGCTCAACAGTAACACTTTTTGGAGCGCCTTCAGGCCTGCTTTCGTATTCTTGGTCGCCAATCACTGGTTTATCCAATGCAGAAATGCAGCAAACAAATGCGGTAGTTGACGAAACGACAATTTATACATTAACAGTTTCAGATGGAATTTGTACGCGCTCAGATACTACTGAGGTTAAAGTGTATGAAATCATTTGCGAAGACCCATTTGTTTTTATTCCTAATGCTTTTTCACCCAATGGTGATAACAACAATGACGTCTTGTACGTGCGCGGATTATTCATTGAAAAAATGATTGTCAGGGTATTCGACCGATGGGGGGAACTAGTTTTTGAATCTTCTGATCCTGCGCTTGGATGGGACGGAACGTTTAGAGGAAAAAAATTAGACCCGGATGTTTATGATTTCTATCTGGATGTTACTTGCATCGGAGGATTGAAATCAATAACCAAAGGAAATGTAACATTAATGAAATAAGCATGAAAAAAATAATTACTGCCAAATCAGAGAAATTCTTAGAAAATTATTTAAATAACCCAAGTCCAACTGGGTTTGAATCGGAAGGACAAAAATTATGGTTGGAGTATGTAAAACCATTCGTGGATGATTATTTGGTAGATAATTACGGGTCTGTTGCTGGAATAATTAATCCCGGAATGAACTACAAAGTAGTGATTGAAGCGCATGCCGATGAGATTTCTTGGTTTGTGCATTACATTACCAAAGATGGATTTATTTACTTGAAAAGAAATGGTGGGTCTGACCACATGATCGCGCCCTCTAAACGCGTAAATATTCACACCGATAAAGGAATTGTGAAAGCCGTTTTTGGTTGGCCTGCTATTCACACGCGGCAAGTAAAAGATGAAACACCAAGCATGAAAAATATTTTCTTGGATTGTGGATGTGCCACAAAGGAAGAAGTGGAAGCCATGGGCGTTCATGTAGGATGTGTTGCGACATTTGAAGATGAATTCATTATCCTCAACAAAAACAAATACGTTGGGCGTGCACTAGACAACCGAATGGGTGGGTTTATGATTGCCGAAGTGGCTCGTTTACTAAAAGAAACAAAAACTAAATTACCTTTTACGCTTTACGTCGTGAATGCTGTTCAAGAAGAAATTGGCTTACGGGGTGCAGAAATGATTGCCCATAGAATTAAACCGGATGTTGCTTTGATTACGGATGTTTGTCATGATACAGGCACGCCTATGGTGGACAAAATTGAAAATGGGGATCAAAAATCGGGAGATGGACCGGTATTAACGTATGGACCTGCCGTTCAAAATAATTTCTTAAAACAAATTATAAAAGCGGCTAACGATAATAAAATTCCGTTTCAACGAGCTGCCGTTTCACGTTCGACTGGAACTGATACAGATGCCTTTGCCTATTCCAATGAAGGAGTTACAAGTGCCTTAATTTCGTTGCCACTGCGCTATATGCATACCACTGTAGAAATGGTGCATAAAGAAGACGTGGAAAACTGCATTCGTTTGATTTTCGAAACACTACAAACGATACAGTCTGGTCAAGATTTCAGGTATTTGAAATAGAAACACTCATTAGAAAATTTTAGATTCCCATTAAGTGACGATGAAAAAAATGAACTGGTCGCAAATTGCTGCTGGTTCAAAAGTATAATACATTCCAGCAATAATTCATTTGTATTTACTGAACAAGAGGTGGATAGGAAGTCCGGTGGATAAATTCCATCACTCCAACTCAAATCTTACCCCATCAATTTCAAGCACGTCACCTGAGATTATTTTTGCACGCCGGCGGTATTCCACTTCACCATTTCGAACCACTTCACCTTCATCCACAATGAATTTAGCATGGCCACCGGTTTCGGCCAAGCCCACAGCCTTCAAAAACGCCAATAATTCTATATATTCTCCTGTAATGGTAAATGATTCTGTTTTCATGATGTGTCAAATATAATTAGTTTCCATCGGAATCCGCTATCTTTGTACAAAGCAAAATAAATGATTTTATATAATGTCACTGTTAGTTTAGACCCTAGTGTAGAAACCGATTGGTTAACCTGGATGCGTTCCAAACACATTCCGGATGTACTGGAAACAGGTTGCTTTAAAGAAAGTCGACTTTCGCGCATTCACGGTGAAGAAGAGGGAGGAGTAACATATTCTATCATGTACGTAAGTCCTTCGCAAGAATTATTGGATTTGTATCAAGAAAAATTTGCCCCCGCTTTGCAACAAGAACATGGCGCAAAATATCAAGGGAAATTCGCAGCGTTTCGAACTTTTTTAACGATCGTGGAGGAATTTCATGCATAAAGTTGATCCTAAAAAACGCCTCGGGCAACACTTCCTCAAAGATAAATCGATTTGTGAACGCATAGCCAATTTATATGGTAGTCAAGCAATTGCGCCACGTGTAATGGAAATTGGCCCGGGAATGGGAGCATTAACGGAATACCTATTAAAGCGCCCCGAACTAGACGTTTGGTGTATGGAAGTGGATGATGACTCTGTGCTTTATTTGGATCTTCATTTTCCAGCGTTAAAGGGGAAAGTGATTTTTGGCGATTTCTTACGGGAAGATTTAACCCCGATTATAGCTGGCGAAAAAATGGGCGTTATAGGGAATTTTCCCTACAATATATCCTCCCAAATTCTCTTCAAATGTTTAGAATATCGGAATCAAATACCCGAAATTGTTGGGATGTTCCAAAAAGAAGTTGCCCTGCGTCTTGCTGAAAAACCCGGATCCAAAACATATGGAATTTTAAGTGTATTACTACAAGCATTTTACGATATCGAATATTGTTTTACAGTAGACGAACACGTATTCAGCCCACCTCCAAAAGTTAAATCAGCCGTAATTCGCTGTGTTCGTAACGAACGAGAAACGTTGGGCTGCGACGAAAAATTATTTGTTCAAGTAGTAAAAACTTCGTTCAATCAGCGCCGAAAAACCATGCGCAATGCCTTGAAACCCATTATTCACCACGCAGATTTACCGTTTTTAGACTTACGCGCAGAACGACTGTCTGTGGATGATTTTATCGAATTAACGAAGAAAATTACAGAAGCGAAGAAAACTGCTGAATAAAGTAGCCAGAAATACGATTATTTACATCATTTATAGATAACTCAAATTAATTGCTGCAGCCATTACCTTCGGAATTTGTCATCTAATAGGAGTTAGCGTTGCAGGTTAAGAAATAAATTAAATTTAAAATTATGAATGAAGCACACGTACATTTGGCAACAAACCATTTACCCATTATTATCCCGTTTATTGCCCTTGTGGTATTGCTTATTGGAATGTTCTCCAAGTCTGATGCAGTGAAACGAACGGCTTTCTTTTTGTTTATTTTGGGAGCTATTTCCACTTTTCCTGCTTTTGAATCAGGCGAAGAAGCGGAGGAAATTGTGGAACACATGGCAGGCGTTAGTCATGATTTAATTCACGAGCACGAGGAAAAAGCAGAATTGTTTATGGTTTTTTCATACTTGCTAGGAGCCTTGTCTTTGGTGGGACTTTGGGCAAATTGGAAAAAGAAGAAATTTGCAAACATAGTATCGTATATCACCATACTTTTTAGTGTTGTGGTATTATACGTTGCGAAAGAAACCGGCACAACTGGTGGAGAAATTCGTCATCCAGAAATTAGATCCACGTTCAAAAAGGCGGTGGAGAAAAACGGAGAGAAAGAACACGAGGATTGAAATAAAGTTATTCCTTTTGTCCAGTTTTCTTATAAAAATTGAACAAACACCCAAAATATGTCCATTTTTTTGAAAACTGCGCAGAAAATAGAGGGGCTATTGTTCTAGAAAGATG
>CAMBBW010000188.1 GCA_945863425.1 Lishizhenia tianjinensis | reverse complement strand
CATTTCTGTGATGCAAAAATCATCATAGGCATATTCTAAGGTTCGTGAAACTGATTCAGGTTCTTGGTCCGCGGCAATAAATCCTTGTTCGCCAAAGTGCTTTTTGCCGTATTCATCCAATTTTGCGGTAGCTACCATGGCTTCTAAAGCAAGCGTGGTATCAAAATCTCGAATTCCTTTAACATAAGCATCTGCAATAACCGAAACACTGTGATAACCAATCATGCATTCTGTTTCATTTGCTGCCAATTCCCAAACCGGTAGGTCTTTTCCTTCTTTGTATTGACGTAAAAAAGTTTGAATAAAATCAACCGTTCTTTTTTGCTGTGTCAATGTAAATAAAGGATGGGCCGCGCGATAGGTGTCCCACAAGGAAAAAACGGTATATTGCTGTTGACCTTTTGATAGATCATGCAAATAATTATCCCTGCCGCGGTATTTGTTTCCGTATACGTCTGTGAAAAGATTGGGTGCTAGAAAACTGTGGTAAAGTGCTGTGTAAAAAATAGTTGCTTTTTCTTTGTCTTCTAATGAGATTTTTATTTTACCCAATTCATTGTTCCATTTTTTTGTAGTGCTGGCTCGGGTTTCATCTAAATTCCATGAAGTGATTTCCGATGTTAAATTGGTTTTCGCTCCTTCGCAGCTCGTAGCCGAAATTCCAACGCGTATTTTGATGAGGTCTACG
Organism: Lishizhenia tianjinensis; assembly: GCA_945863425.1. GTDB lineage: Bacteria > Bacteroidota > Bacteroidia > Flavobacteriales_D > Crocinitomicaceae > UBA952. Next base: position 3,362 of record CAMBBW010000188.1, on the reverse strand, counting down.
TTTTTTGCAAATTCCAACAACAATTTATGCTGACCGTTTTTGGTAATTAATTTTGCTTTTTTGTAGGGAATAGAAGTTTCTAAATGAAAGTAGAAATGTTGATTACTTGCCCAGCTTTCAGAAATGCGTGACCCTTGAATAGTGGTGTTATTGAGCTGATTAATGGAATAGTTCAATAATTTGTCCCGATGGTCTAAGTCAATTAAAACAAAGCGTTTTTCATTTTTTGTTAAAAAGGAATATTCGTGCATGCCTGCTCGCTCAGTTGTTGAAAGTCTTACCTTGATATTGGGATCTTTCAATACGACTTCATAATACCCGGGACTTGCTTTTTCGGTTGAATGGGAGAAAACAGAACCGTAACCGCTTTTGGATACATACCCTGGGATTGTTTTTGCTTTTTTAGATTGGGGAACTAGCAGCAAATCACAGTAATCGGGAACGCCCGTACCGCTCAAATGCGTATGCGAAAAACCATAAATAATGGAATCGCTGTAATGATATCCCGAACAACCATCCCAACCATCGTAGCGCGTGTCCGGACTTAATTGAATCATGCCAAATGGGGCAGAGGCTCCCGGAAAAGTATGCCCGTGTCCACCAGTACCGATGAATGGATCCACAAAAACAGAAGGTGAGTAATTGGAAGATGAATTTCCAAAAAATATAGCTTGTGCGGTATCCGCATTTGATTTGAGTTTATTGATAACCGGATCTTGAGCAAGAATAGTTTCCTGCAATCCGAGCAGTAATACAAGTAGAAAGGAAGGGTAAAATTTCATTCGGTATTATTTGATTTCCAAAAATACAATAATCGAACGATTTTACCATTCGTTCAATCGATGACCTTAAACCGCTACGTCAAATTCGCGCAAGGCATCATTCAGTGATGTTTTGATATCGGTAGATTCTTTTCGTTTTCCAATAATCAAAGCACAAGGCACTTGGTATTCGCCAGCAGGGAACGATTTTGGAATAGAACCAGGAATCACCACACTTCTTTCAGGCACATACCCTCGGTATTCAACCGGTTCAGGACCAGAAACATCAATAATTTTAGTAGACTTGGTCAATACCACATTAGCGCCTAGAACAGCTTGTTTTCCGACACGCACACCTTCAACTACGATAGCACGCGAACCAATAAATGCGTCATCTTCAATCACAACGGGTGCTGCTTGAAGCGGTTCCAAAACACCACCAATTCCAACTCCACCGCTTAAATGGACGTTTTTACCAATTTGCGCACACGACCCAACGGTTGCCCAGGTATCCACCATTGTTCCCGAATCAACATACGCACCAATATTCACATACGAAGGCATCATGATCACCCCAGGCGCAATGAACGAACCGTAGCGCGCAATTCCATGAGGAACAACACGAACACCTAGAGCAGCAAACCCTTTTTTGAGGGCCATTTTATCGTGGAATTCGAAAGGGCCAACTTCAATGGTTTCCATTTTTCGAATTGGAAAATACATCACAACCGCTTTTTTCACCCATTCATTTACGATCCAATCGCCAGAATCAGTTGGTTCAGCCACACGAATAATTCCTTTGTCTAACTCTTCAATGACGTGATTGATTGCTTCAACTGTCTGATTTTCTTTAAGTAACTCGCGGTTTTCCCAGGCTGCCTCAATAATTGATCTCATGTAAATTCTTTTTACAAATATAGTCACTAAAAAAAAGCGACAATTTTTTTTTGATTGCTTTTGGAAATAAAAAGTTTTATTATATTTGCACTCTCAATTTTTGAGAAACATATTCCTCCTTAGCTCAGTTGGTTAGAGCATCTGACTGTTAATCAGAGGGTCTCAGGTTCAAGTCCTGAAGGGGGAGCAGGAAGCCTTACGGAAACGTGAGGCTTTTTTTATGAATGAAGTCATACCTATATATAATTTATTCTCGTTTAATTGATCGTTATTACATTGGTTATTCTTCAAACCCTTGGAATCGTCTAATTCAGCATAATACAAACACAAAAGACAAATATACAGGTAGATCTACTGATTGGGAGTTAAAGTCAATCTTTCAATTAGAAGATGAAACATTAGCAATTCAATTAGAACGTTTCATTAAAAAACAAAAGTCTCGTAAATTAATCGAACGCCTTTGCCAGCCTGATTTTGTTGGTACAGATCGTTTAGCTCAGTTGGTTAGAGTCCCGCATGTGCGGGATTAATCAGAGGGTCGTCCCGTACTTACGGGATCCTGAAGGGGGAGCAGGAAGCCTTACGGAAACGCGAGGCTTTTTTTATGAATGAACTCTACCTATATATAATTTATTCTCGTTTAATTGATCGTTATTACATTGTTTATTCTTCAAACCCTTGGAATCGTCTAATTCAGCATAATACAAACACAAAAGACAAATATACAGGTAGATCCACTGATTGGGAGTTCAAGTCAATCTTTCAATTAGAATAGGAAAAACAGAACAAATTCATTTATTAATCTTACTCCTCCCAAAATTGAATTTGTTCCTCACTTTTTACGTTGATGGTTGGGATACCATTTTTATCTAGAGTTACTTTACCTGTAACGACAATATACTTTTCGTCAAAGGCTGTTTCAGGTTTAAAACTGAAATTACGTCGTGCATTATTCCAAATAGTAATCGAGAAAATCTGGTTCGGAAATTCTTTATCTAAATTAAGAAATGTCGATTGTGATTTTGATATGAACTTCGTGCTAACGACTTTGCCCACTATGGACACCGTACTTCCTGCTTTGGAGGCAGCTTGTTCGGTGTTAAAATAACCTTTGGGTAATTCCAATGGATTTAATGGCTCAACGTTATTTATGTAAGATTTCACGTCCCAAGCAAAGAAGTCCGCTTTACCTTCTATTTTTTGTTCCAAAGAGTCAGAAATGAGTGAAAAGAAATCCAATCCAGTCAATCGTTCAATGCTATCGATTGGTACAACATAATTACTTACTTTGGAATCACACTTTTTATTCGGCATTAAAAAAGCAATACCTCGTGGATTTTCATTGGATAAATCTGCAATGATTTTATAGTGTAATTCGGGAATTTTCAACTTATTTTCTGATTCGTTATTGACCTCCAATCCTTTATGTAAAATGGGGCCTGTTAAAACGAACAATATTTTTTTTTCATTATCCGCAATCTTCCTAACCAAACTTTCTAATTGAGCCCATGATTCTCGATTAAAATCTGGTTTTTGTGGGGTGATGTTGCTGTAATAATACGTTTCGCTCATGGCGGCTTTCGACCATTTCAAATCAGCGGAGGGAACGAGATGGCCCCTGTCGAATCCAAATCCTCTGGTCTGAATTGTTCCATCTTCATTCGTTTTCGTTTTAAAATAATCAACTTCTTTCGCAGTTCCACA
>CAMBBW010000187.1 GCA_945863425.1 Lishizhenia tianjinensis | reverse complement strand
CCCGGTACAGATACCTCCAATCATGAAGTGATAGTTATTGAAGGTCACATGGACAGTCGTTGCGAAAATGAATGTGATATTACTTGTCAAGCGCAAGGAATAGAAGACAATGCATCTGGCTCAGCGCTTGTTCTGGAATTGGCACGGGTAATGAGTAAGTGCACCTATAAAAATGCACTTGTTTTTATGTTAACCATTGGTGAAGAGCAAGGACTTTATGGAGCTGATGCCTTAGCTGATTATTGTAATCTGAATGACATTCCTGTGAAGGCTGTATTTAACAACGATGTGATTGGCGGAGTCATTTGTGGACAAACATCTTCTGCTCCTTCATGTCCAGGCTTAAATAATATTGATTCTACTCAAGTTCGAATTTTTTCTTACGGCGGATTTAATTCAGCAAGTAAGCAATTGGCTCGTTTCATTAAATTACAATATAAGGAAGAGCTAAAGCCATTGGTGAGTGTTCCGATGTTGGTAACCATTATGTCTAGCGAAGATCGTTCTGGTCGAGGAGGTGATCATATTCCATTTCGTGTGAATGGATTTGCTTCTTGTCGCTTTACATCTGCAAATGAACATGGAGATGCTTCAAATGGGCCAGGATACGCCGATAGGCAACATACATCGGATGACGTGTTGGGTATAGATAATGATTGGGATGGTACTATTGATAGTTTTTTTGTTGATTTTAATTATTTAGCACGAAATGCGTGTATAAATGGAGCAGGGGCAACAATTGCGGCCCTTGGACCGAAAAAACCTGATTTTAATATTGCCACAATTCCCGGTCCCGGAATTTTAATTCATGTAACCCAAGAGGCTCAATATGCAAACTATCGTGTTGGAATTCGCTCCGCAACCAACGATTGGGATTCAGTATATACGATTTCAGGTTACTACGACACTATTTTTCCTCCAGTTACAAATGTGTATTACGTCAGTGTCGCTTCAGTTGATGAAAATGGGTTAGAAAGCTTATTTTCCAGAGAAGTGTTGGTTCAAAATAGCCAAATTTCAGTTCCGGAACTTGAACAAGAAGAAGTTTCTCCGATTGAGTTATTGCAAAATCGCCCAAATCCATTTGATGAAGCAACAATTATTGGAGTTGTTGTTAATCAACCCGTGGGATATAAAAAAGCGGAAATTAGCGTGTTTGACATGAGCGGAAAAAAGGTTGAATCTCTTACAATTGATTTAAAGCCTGGAGTTAATGAAGCTTTTTATGAACATGGTTATGGCAAAACGGGTACTTATATCTATGCACTGATTGTAGATGGAAAAGAGATTGCCAGAAAGTCTATGATTTTCGCAAATTAGAATGCTGAAAGGATAAAAAAGCCCTTCCCTAAAAGACTTGGGTAAGAAGTCCATGGTGAGTTTACCCAACAATGGTTTGCGTATTCTAAAAGAAATAAAAATTCATTGAAAAGTATCTTAAATAGCATTTCAGAATTGATTTAATGTAAAGTAAAAAACACAAAAGATAAGTTTCTCTTAAATCCTTTTTTACCTAAACTTTCAAGTTCTTCCAAATAACATTAATTTTGATTAAAAATCGAAGAATGAAAAAGAAAATTATTTTAGCAATCTTCTCTATTATCCTTATATTTAGTGTATCTGCAACATTATTGACTTATTTATACACGCAGGATAAGGTAGCTGATTTTGGTAAAAGTGTTGGTAGTTATTCATTTTATAATGGGAATTTATATTTAGGCGAATTACTTAATATTAATTTCGATTACGAACATATTGATTACGGCAGTTCGGCTCCTAAAAATAAATGGAGAGATTTACTCGCCTCGGATCCATCATTAGCCTATAGCGCCTTTGACTTATATTCTTCCACTTTTGTTGAAAATTTTAAGAAAGGATTTGAAAATACAAAAAAAACATATATCACCAATCTTGTGATTTCTACAGAACAAAATAAAGAATTTTTAGTAGAATCCGCACTTTCTAAAAATCCAGATGATTTTTTAAAGTTTTGCCTTGGAGGCATGAAAAAATACCAGATTTTAATAGATGATCTCTTAATTCTTGATGACAAAACTCTTAATAATTACATTTCTACTGTGCGTTCGGATTACTGTTGTTCATATGAATCAAATGAATCGGACGCAACGGATTTTAAAATTTGGCTAGCGAGAAATGGTCATATCACAAATAACGATGATATGAAGAATAGAGGTTTACCTTCGTTTTACAACTTCCCAACAGACATGCTATTACTAACGTATAGAATTTCTTCCAATTATCCATCATGGTCAAATAGGAGGGTTTTGCAAGAAATGAAGAAATTTTCAATTCACGTTCAAAATAAAATGATCAAATAAATTTTATCCTCAAAATAGATAACCATTTATCTTGATATAAAATATTCATAGATAAGATATCTTAGAAAAGGAATTATTCTATTCAACTTTTCATTAATTGCTCCTTCTTTTAAACTTAAGAGTTATCACAAATACGATCTACTTTCTTTCCTCTTACTTATTTATGTTCACTTTTTGAATGAAATCGCCTTTCGCAGTGTGAATAAAAAGAATGTACATTCCCGCTTTTACATGTGACAAATTTATTTCATCTCCTTCTGCAACGTTTTGATCCAACACCAAATTACCCTCAACCGAAGAAACGTACAGGTGCCCTTCCGCTATTCCTCGTATGTGTAGAATTCCCGAAGTTGGATTTGGAAAAACTTCAAAGGACGAAAGTGTTGAATTGTTGAAGCCAGCATAACCGTTTATGTTTGATGTAGTATTGGCAATAATGGCTGGGTTAAAATCAAAATAAATGTAAGCGGTCTTTTTAATTGCTGAATTCAAAGGCAAATTTGCCATTTCCTTTATCGAATACACAAAGTTACCCTGACTTCCTTCCAAACTATCTGCAGAAGACATTAATTGAAAAGTAAAAATTGTACCTGCAGGTGTATTTCCGGCAAATGAACACGGGAAACCATACGAAACACAAGTGATTTGATTTAGAAACTTTGATAATCCTCCTGTTAACAATCAGAACTGGCTTTTATACAAATTGAAGAGTATACCTGTTTCCCAGTGAATTATTTACTTTAAATTGTTTTTTTAATGTGTAATCAATTGAGATTTAGTCGTTGTAACAAAAAAAAGCTTTGAAAACACTATTCTTTTTCTTAATTGGTATGGCATTAACATTTTTGTTGTTGTCTAATAAAAACGAGGTTAAAAATTTAACCCAAGATTTTTACAATAACTCTCATTCCGAATCTGGGAGAATTGATAGGGACAAATATAATCCAGGTGATGATTCAAGATTTTCTAAAGAGGAGAGAGATTACTTTAAGAAAATAGCACTTTCATCGGAGTTTTCTGATAATGACAACGGGGTGGTTTGTCGTTGGAAAAGTGATATGAGGATTTTTGTCAAGGGAGAAAAACCAGATTATTTAGTGGCTGAATTAAATAGGATTGTTTCAGAACTCAATGAAATAATAGATCCGATTGATCTTGTGATTGTGGACAATGAAGATGAATCAAATTATCAAATCCTTTTTGGGTCGGAACAGGAATACAATAATTTCAAACCAGGGTCAAAAGAACACACCCCGAATAATTGGGGATTATTTATTATTAATTCCGGTGAAGAAATAAGACGAGGAACAATGTATGTTGACATATATAGATGTGAAAGCATTGAAGGTCAAAAACACTTGTTGAGGGAGGAATTGACACAATCTCTTGGATTAACCAACGACGCTTTTGATTATCCTGAAAGCATCTTTTATCAAAAATGGTCTGAAACTACCGAATACGCCCCTGTTGATAAAACCCTAATTGATATGTTGTATAATCATTGGTGAATTAAAAAACTTGTAGCAAGAAAAAATAAAAAACCCCTAAATCATTGATAATCAAATGTTTTAGGGGTTAGTTTTGTTGGCCCACTAGGGCTCGAACCTAGACTCTTCTGTACCAAAAACAGACGTGTTGCCAGTTACACCATGGGCCATTACGGGGTGCAAATTTATAAACTTCTTTCGAAATTCCGAAAAAAAATGAAAAAAAATAAATTTCTTTCT
>CAMBBW010000186.1 GCA_945863425.1 Lishizhenia tianjinensis | reverse complement strand
ATCGATTTGAATCCGGCAGCAGATTTTAAAATCAAGCAACATCGCTCTATTACTAGTACGGTGGATGGGTATGGTCAATTAGTATTGCCATTTGGAACATATGAAGTGGTGAGATTGAAACGTGAAATCAGTGAAATTGACTCAATTTATCAAACATTCTTTGGTACAGGTACTTGGTTTGGAACACCTCCTACACAGATAATTGAATATGAATGGGTAGGTCAAAATAATAAAGAGGTTCTTCTAAAAATTGTTGTGGCAAATGCGAATGGTACCGATCAAATTCGAACCATTGAATTCCAAGATATTTATCTCGGGTTGGATGCTGGATTGATTGATAATGAATTAATTGCGAGCGTTTATCCAAATCCGACCAATGATGAGGTTCAAATAACCTGTAATTCGATAGTAAATAAAATTACTTTATTCGATTTTAAAGGAGATTTGGTGAATCAGCAAGTTGGAATAAATGCTAATTCTTTGAATGTAAACCTTGCGGCTTATTTACCGGGAATTTATTTTATTGCCATTGAGTCAGGTGATGGTTTCAAAACGATTCGAGTTACTAAAAACTAATACGTACATTTGCATTAGGCAAATCGGTCTATCGCTGTTTTGAGAAATCAAGAGAGAGGAAAGTCCGGGCAGTATAGAGCATCGTACTTCCTAACGGGAAGGTCTCATGGGTTTAAGCTTATGGGAACAGAAAGTGCCGCAGAAAGGAAAACTACCTTGACAAGTTCGCTTCGTTGGGGAAAAGATGAAAAGGTGGGGTAAGAGCTCACCGCGTTTTTGGTGACAAGAACGGCAAGGTAAACCTTACGAACTGAAAGACCAAATATACCGAGGCTTGAGGGTTGCTCGCCCAATCTCGGAGGGTAGGTTGATGGACGCTGATGGTGACGTCAGTGCTAGATAAATGATAGACTACTAAGCTGCGCGCAGCGAAGGACACAGAACCCGGCTTATGATTTGCCTTTTTTAATTTTCTTCCATGATATTGCAATTAACCCAACAACTTGAATTGGAGTTCGAAAAAAATCGAAATGAGCAAGAGGCAGAAGGAATGTCTCGCTACATGAAAAATCGATTTACGTATTTTGGGATTAAAAAACCTCAAAGAGCAGTGATTCAAAAAGAGTGGTTTTCAAATATTCCAAAGGATTTGATCCATGATGATAAACGAGAATTAGTTCTTGAATTGTGGCAAAAAGAACAACGAGAATTTCATTACGTGGCCATGGATTTTATGGCGAAATGGAAAGACAATGATATTCTTTTGGAAGATTATAATTTCATTGAATTTTTGCTAACCAATCATTCTTGGTGGGATTCTGTAGATACATTGGCGAGTAATTACTTGGGGCGGTATTTACGAGTATTTCCAGAACAAAGAGAAGTGGTTATCAAATCATGGCGAAAAAGTGAAAATATGTGGCTGAGACGATCGTGCCTAATTTTTCAATTGCGGTATAAATCACAAACAAATTTTGAACTCTTAAAAAGCCTCATATTTGAGTTTATGCATGAGAAAGAGTTTTTTATTCAAAAGGCAATCGGATGGTCCTTGCGGGAATATGCCAAAACAAACCCAGTTTCAGTAAGGAATTTCGTAGAGGAGTCAGGAATTCAAGGATTAGCCAAGCGAGAAGCATTGAAACACATTGGTTAGGAGAAAATCTTCTTTAAAATCCCTAAAACCTCTTCCGATTGTTCAATGTGCGCCATGTGTCCAGCATTTTCAAGGATAAATAGATTTTTATCAGATATTAGTTGTTCCCTGAGAAAATCAGTGTCAACCAACCTATCAAGCATTCCATGAATAATAAAATAATCTGATGGGTTTGTTTTCACTTCTGCCGTGTAATCTTTTCGCTCACGCATCGCAAGTGCTGAATAGGCAATTGATTCAGAGTTTATATTCATCGCTTCCTCTTTGAGTCGTAAAATATCATTCACATTATTTTCAGGAAAGGCGAAAAGATTAGGAATGGCTTCATGAATGAAAATTCTTTTCGCTTTGAAAGCAATTTCCGCGACTCTAATTCGGTCTTTTTTCTTCTGCTCTGTGTCCGCCAAAAAATTGGAATTCATCAAAATTACTTTTTCACAACGATTATCTTTTTCTTTCAACAAAAGACCAACATACCCACCCATGGAATGTCCAATAATCGAATAAGACTCAAGAGTTAGTAGATTTAAGACTTTTAGAACTTCATCGGCCATAAAATCAATACTTGGCGTTTCCGAAAAATCGCTCAGTTCTGAAGCTCCATGACCTGGAAGATCAATAAAAATGTTTTGTGTGTTTAATTCCTGTAAATCCAACTTTGACCACATAGAACTAGATTCCAAAAATCCATGCAAAAACACAATTGATTTTCCATTTCCATGAATTTGGTAATTCAACACGGCTTAAGCATTCATTAGGTCTTCAATTTCCTCAGCAATTAATGGAATATCTTTCATTAAATTAAATGGTTCGCCACTCTCTTGAACTACTAAATCATCTTCTAATCGAATTCCAAGTCCTTCCTCAGGAATATATATTCCAGGCTCACAAGTAAATACCATTCCCGCTTGTATCGGCTCATTCCAAAGTCCAACATCGTGCGTGTCAAGTCCCAAAAAATGTGAGGTGCCATGCATGAAATACTTTTTATAGGCCGGCCACTCTGGATTTTGATTTTTTATATCGTCAAGGGTAATTAGTTTTAAGTTAACCAACTGTTCCTCCATTAATAACCCAACTTGCTTGTGGTATTCGGTCATAATCGTTCCCGGAACTAGTAATTTTTGTGCTTGTGTCTTAACATGTAAAACTGAATTATATACGTCTTTTTGTCTTGTTGTGAATTTTCCATTTACCGGAATACATCTTGTTAAATCTGAGGCGTAGTTGGCGTATTCAGCACCAACATCTAACAAAATAACGTCTCCGTCTTGGCATTGCTGATTGTTTTCGATATAATGTAAAACGCATGCATTTTTTCCAGATGCCACTATTGGCGTATAAGCAAATCCTTTGGAACGATTGCGTAAAAATTCATGTGCTAATTCTGCCTCAATTTCATATTCCCAAACACCTGGTTTAATGAATTGTAACAATCGACGGACTCCTGCTTCGGTGATTTTACAAGCCTTTTGCATTAATTCTAATTCAATCGCATCCTTAACAGATCTTATTTTATGCATAATGGGAGCCGATTTCAACACCTGATGAGCTGGAAAATCTTGTTTCACCTTTTTTATGAAACGATCTTCTCTTGTCTCAACTTCTGTATTTGCCCGTAAATGCTCGTTTGTATTTAGGTAAATTCCAGTCGCATCTGCCATTAATTGTTTGAAAATAGTTGGGAATTGTTGCAGCCAATAAACCGTTTTTATTCCAGAAGTTTCAAATGCTGCCTGTTTTGTCAATTTTTCTCCTTCCCAAACTGCAATATGCTCATTGGTTTCTTTTAAAAATAAAATTTCCCTGTGTGCTTCATTGGAACAACTTGGAAACAATACCAATATCGATTCTTCTTGATCTACACCCGTCAGACTTAATATATCGCGGTGCTGTTGAAAAGGCATGGTACTATCCGCACTAATTGGAAAGATATCATTGGAATTGAAAATAGCAAGTGTATGACCAACCATTTTTTCAATGAATTGTTTTCTGTTTTTTACATACAGCGAGTTATTGATTCTGTCGTATTTCATAAGGTCCGAAAATTTATTGCCACTAAATTAGGTATTATTGGATAAGAAACAAACCAATCAGTTTTTCCTTAAATTTGTTTTTTATTTAATGAATGAAGATTTTTTACGGACTTGAGGGGGTAGAATCGATTAAAAAACCGATAATCACAATAGGTACTTTTGATGGGGTTCATATTGGCCATCAAAAGATTTTGGATGCCATTGTGAAAAAAGCACATGTTTTAGGCGGAGAATCCGTCCTTTTAACTTTTTCGCCACATCCTCGTTTGGTTCTTTTTCCTGATTCACATCAGTTAAAACTGATCCAAACAGAGACAGAAAAATTCGAGAAATTATCAAAAACAGGGTTGGAAAATCTAATTATTT
>CAMBBW010000185.1 GCA_945863425.1 Lishizhenia tianjinensis | reverse complement strand
TGACTTTATTGCGTGTGTTAAAATTCATGTTGTTGTTATTTTCCTGATTGGTTCAATAGATCCATAAATTCTAATGCCGCGTTCTCCATTTGGTAAACTACTTTCCCAATTTGCCCCACCAAATAGTTATATCCCATAAATGCGATAATCCCTACAATTAATCCACCTACCGTTGTAATCATTGCCGTCATTATACCTGGAGCAATAATCTTTAATTCAAGTGATTGAGCATTCTGTAGATCAATAAATACAACGACCATACCGATTACAGTACCTAGAAATCCAATCATTGGTGCTGCACCGGATGAAGTAGCTAAGAAATTTAAGCGTTGTTCAAGACGAAGTATTTCAAATTTCCCCGTATTCTCTAACGTTGCTGCTATACTTTCATTTTTTGCATTACCAATTCGCGAAATTCCTTTTAGTAACATTTTCGCAATTGGACTTTCAGATGCTAGACACAGTTGTTTTGCACCTTCTATATTTCCGTTGGATAAATTTGATTTCACTCCATTGAGTAAACCCGATTCTTCTTTGGTAGCTTTTCGCAAAGCCAAGAAACGTTCTACAAATACAAAAATGGTATATCCTAGCATGATTAACAAGATTAGGTTAATTACCCAACCAATACCCGCATTTGAAGCATCGATAATATCCCACAATGGAACCTTTTTCACTGTTGAATTAGGTTGATTGGAAACTTGAAGCAAAAATATTAAATTCATGGTATACAAACTTAGATTATTAAATTAGTTACGAAAACAATAAAAAGACACCAATTCCTCCAAAATATCCAAGAGCCGCTAACAAGCTGATTCTTTTCATATACCAGAAGAATGTAATTTTTTCCATACCCATTGCAACTACTCCAGCAGCTGATCCAATGATTAAAATTGAACCACCTGTTCCTGCAGCAAAAGCAATAAAATGCCAAACTTGAGCATCTACATCTTGTTGAAACATTCCAATACTAGCTGCAACTAACGGCACATTGTCAATAATTGCAGAAGCTAATCCTAACATAGTTACGAAGACATTTTCACCAATACCAGCAGCTGTAACATCTTTACCAAAATTGAAAATCAATCCAGTGGACTCCATGGCTGCTACTGTCATTAATATTCCCAAGAAAAATAAAACAGAAGGCATTTCAATTTTCCCTAAGGCGCGCATTGTTGGTCCCGAATGTCCATTTGATTCTTCAGGTCTTGCGCTTGGATCCATCGTGAATGATCGATTACTTAAGACTTCAGCGATAATAGCAAATAGTGCGAGAGAAAGCATCATGCCTAAGTAAGGAGGTAAATGTGTAACTGTCTTAAATATAGGCACAAACACAACCAGACCCAACCCTAAAAACAACATCAATTTAGAATTTGGATTTGCTTTTTCCTCTCCCATAACTGCAACTTCTCCTTTGAAAGCAGGTAAAAACGATCCAACAATTAATGGTAACAAGATACAAACCAATGAAGGTAATCCTAATTTCATAATTAGTTTGGCGGTTGTAACTTTATCAGCCATCCACAACATGGTTGTCGTAACATCTCCAATTGGAGTCCAGGCACCTCCTGCATTTGCAGCAATAATGATAAATCCGGCATACCACATGCGGTCTTCTTGGTCGGAAACTATTTTACGTAGTATGGTAATTAGAACAATTGTTGCTGTAAGGTTATCAATAATGGATGATAAGAAGAAAGCTAAGAATGATACAATCCAAAGCAACATTACTTTACTCCGCGTTTTAATCATTCCTTTAATGGAAGAAAAACCTTCGAAATAATCTATCATTTCAACGATTGCCATTGCTCCCATCAAGAATATTAGGATTTCTGCTGTTTTCCCGAAATGGTGTAATAAAGCCTCATTTACCAAATGTAAACGGGTATCATGATCGCCCGTAATCGTCGGGATAATGCCGTCTTTCACACCCGTTGCCGGATCTATCCAATTCACTAAATTATCAGCACCAAAAGCAATTAAGGTCCAACATGCCACCATCATGAGCAAAGCAGGAATTAACTTGTCGACTTTGAGCGAATGCTCCATTGTAATGGCCACATAGCCTAAAACGAAAATGATAAAAATGTAGATTTCCATGTTTTTTTTTAATTAATTTACTAATTGTTCCAGAGCGTGTTCAAAGGCTGTTCTGGCAAGGCCTGTTTTATGTTGATTTATTTTATACGTTTTTTGAAGTGCTAATTTAATGGTATCACTAGCATCTTGAAAAATTCCTTCATCAGTCAGCTTTACCAAATCATTACTCATTAAATAGGCAAAAACTCTTGCCATGCCGCAATTTGCTATGAAATCAGGAATGAGTGAAATCGTTGAATCAGCCTTTTCTGTTATTGGTCCAAAAAATATTTGCGGATCAGCGAAAGGTACGTTTGCGCCACAAGAAATGACACTAATTCCCGCAGAGATCATTCTGTCTAATTGATTTTCATTAATCATTCTCGATCCTGCACAAGGTATAAAAACATCCGCTTTTAAATCCCAAATTTTGGAGCCGACCTCATCATAAGGGATCATTTCTGGATGATTTAACTCATTACCATTCTTGGATAAGTATAAGTGTTTTATCTGCTCAAAACTAAATCCGTTTTCGTTGATTAATCCACCAACACGATCAATTATGCCAACAATTTTCGCTCCATTTTGAGCTAAATAATATGCAGCTGCAGAACCAACATTACCCCAACCTTGTACAATGATTTTTTTTCCTTTTAAATCGCCACCCCATATCGAATAATAGTGTTTAATTGACTCAGCAACACCATATCCGGTAATCATATCAGCTACAACGTACTTTCTTTCACTTGAGGGGGTAAAAGTTTCGTTTTCAATAATCTTAAGTACTCCTTGTCTTAGTTGACCAATTCGATTAATTTTTTGAGATTCTTTTGGTTGAAAATGCCCGTTAAAAACACCTTCTTGAGGATGCCAAACCCCGCAGTCTTCTGTGATGGGAATAACCTCGTGAATTTCGTCAACATTCAAGTCTCCACCCGTTCCATAATAATGCTTTAATAATGGAGAAACAGCCGCATACCACCTGCGCAAAACGCCTTCTTTTCTTGGGTCTTTTGGATCAAAATTAATTCCTGATTTTGCCCCGCCAATTGGTGGACCAGCAACCGTAAATTTAACTTCCATTGTTTTCGCCAAAGACTCAACCTCTCGCTTATCTAATCCAACTCTCATTCGCGTTCCTCCTCCTGCTGCACCACCTCTCAATGAATTAATAACAACCCATCCTTCAGCCTCAGTCTCTGCATCCTTCCACTCAAAAACAATTTCTGGTCGCTTATTTTCAAACTTATCTAATAGTTCTTTCATTCTTACTTACGAATTTCCAAAATTTGTGGAATCAAAAGCAAAATTAATAAAGAAACGTTTGAAGTTTAAGGAATTTATAAGAGTTACCAACAGTTAATATGTGAATAAGCTTAATCTTCCCTCGTTTACAATACTTAAATGGAAATGATCACAGATTTTATAATTTCTATGGCGCTTCTTACTTCATTAATCGTAATGGATAAAGGAGGTGAGAGCCTAAAACTATAGGGATGAGAGAGAAACCAAAATGTTATTACTCCTCGTTTCAAGCACTCTTCAACAACTTTGGCAACCTGGTCTTCAGATTCCATATCAAATGCAAACATCAATCCCTTGCGGCGTATTTCTTTGATTTGCGGCAAGCAACCCAACTCGGATTCAATATATTTTCCGATTTCTTCCACTTTTTCCCAATCAATTTCTGTTGTTAGTACATCCAACGTTGCTGCTGCTGCCGCGCAAATAACAGGATGACCTCCAAATGTGGTAATGTGACCCAACATTGGGTGTGTTGTAAATTGATTTAAATTTTTTTGCGATGAAACTAATGCGCCAATTGGCATGCCGCCACCTAATGCTTTTCCAAGCGTTAAAATGTCTGGGGTTACTGAAAAATGTTCAAAGGCAAAGAGTTTGCCCGTTCTCCCCATTCCACATTGAATTTCATCAAAAATCAATAAGGCACCCACTTCATCACATCGTTTTCGTAATTGTTGTAAATATTCCTTGTCAGGTATGCGAACACC
>CAMBBW010000184.1 GCA_945863425.1 Lishizhenia tianjinensis | reverse complement strand
AGGTTGGTACCTACCTAGTATTGATGAGTTAGGCTTATTGTATTACAACCGTTACAGTGCTCAAAAAGGCTTAAGAGCTGGTAGCCACACTTTACTTTCAAATACAGCTTACTATTGGAGCAGTACCGAGTATAACGCTACCAATGCGTACTACTTCAACTTCTTCAATGGTTACGCCGACGGCTATACTAAGACAAATACCTTCACCGTGCGTGGAGTAAGGGCTTTTTAACAATTTATCTATTTAACCATTTAAAATATACCGCTTCGCGGTATATTTTATTTTTTGAGAATTATGGCTTTGTATTACGATTTACCAGTTTTTAAAGAGGTGTATAAGTTAATACTTATTTTGTTTGAGGTTACAAAAGACTTCCCCAAAGAGTATAAGTACACGTTTGCTAATGGATAGCATAGGCAAACAAATTTTGTACTGCAGAAAAGAGCAACGAAGGCATAACACGGGTTTGGCAAAAGTGGCGGTTCAGTGCTCCGCAGACACATTTGTGGTTAATCAAAGTTTGGTTCTCCGCATCAATCCGCCGCGGCGGATGGTGAAAATCCGCCACATCGCAAATCTGCAACCCGTTACAAGCGATCAAAAACATAAAGACCATATTGCAACTGGACAGACAAGGCCACTCTATGACACTTTTGAGAGATACAAAAACTTCTTTAAAGCGTTTGACAACTTTTTGGGTTAAATACAACTTTTTCTACTTGACGACTTGATAGACGACAAAGAACAAGTGAAATTCTATTTGCTTTTTGACAACTTCAAAACAAAACCAACCTTTAAAGAAGTAAAAGATTACCAAATTTACTGGAAAAAGTAACCGAATTTATACATTTACGAAATGACAGAATAAACAAATATGTTGAACAACTAAAAATAAATTCATAAAAATTTAATCTTTGGTTATTTAGCGCATAAACTTCAATGGTTACTTTTATACATGCGAATTATACTTACTTCAATCCTATCCCTACTGATTGCTCAAAGTTGGGCACAAACAAGCGTGTCACCCAATGAATGTATAGCACCCTTTTACCATGGGATAGCCTCAGGTGATCCTTTAACTGATAGGGTTATAATTTGGACAAGGGTAACTCCTTTAGATTTTAACAATTCAATCACTGTAAATTATAAAGTTTCGTTAGATTCAACATTCAACAATGTAGTTTCACAAGGTAACTTTCAAACAGATTCCACCAAAGATTTCACTGTAAAAATTGATGTAATTGGTTTACAACCCAATACTTTTTACTACTATGAGTTTGAACATAATGGTTCCTATAGCGCTGTAGGAAGAACGAAAACAATGCCAATAGGGGATGTTGAAAATTTACGTTTAGCTATCGTTTCTTGTGCCAACCTTGAAGCAGGATATTTCAATGTTTACGATGCTATTAATGCACGAAATGATGTGGATGCAGTTTTAATGCTTGGTGATTACATCTACGAATACGAGACAGGCGGCTATTCTCCAAATGCTGCAATTGACCGCACTTGGCAACCAGACATTGAAATAACAGATCTTTCCGATTATCGCCTAAGATATTCAAGTTATCACATGGATTATGCACTTCGGAAACTACATCAAAACTATCCATGGATTTGTATTTGGGACGATCACGAAACGGCAAACAATGCCTTTAAAGATGGTGCAGAAAACCACACGGCTGATGAAGGAAATTGGCAAGACAGAAAAGAAAATGGCAAAAGAGCATTTTTTGAATGGCTTCCTATTCGTCCGAAAGCAAGTGGAAACACACAAATATTCAGATCCTTTGAATTTGGTAACCTTGCCAATATTATCATGTTGGATACGCGACTTGAAGGAAGAGATGAACAAGCTGCTTTTGGCAGCGCAACCCTAACTGATACTGCACGAACCATCCTAGGTCAAGAACAATTTAATTGGCTCAAAGATGAATTAAGTACGAGTACACAAGCATGGAAAATTCTAGGAAATCAAGTAATGATGGGTGAAATCACCGCCTTGGGCACACCTATTAACAATGATGGATGGGATGGATATCCGGCAGAAAGAACTCGCTTGTACAATCACATTCAAACAGAAACAATTTCTAATTTCGTTGTAGCAACAGGTGATATTCATACAAGTTGGGCATTAAACCTTGAAAACGGAAACTTTCCAGTGGGGGTTGAATTTGTTACCCCAAGCGTAACTTCTCCAGGAATTCCACTAAATGTAGGAGGTCTTTTAACTTTTGAAAATCAGCATTTGAAATATGTTGAATTAACAAAAAAGGGATTTGTTATTTTGGATGTCACCCCTCAAAAACTGCAAGGAGATTGGTATTATGTAAATACAATAGATGAAACAAATTACAGTAACAGTTGCCAAAAATCTTTTTTTACAAATAGTGGAAGCAGTACGTTAATTGAGACAAATACCCCCGCAGTAGGTCATGGGGCCTTTCCTATCCCACTCATGCCATCATGTAGTAGATTTTCTGGACTAAACAATGCAACCAATTATAGTGTAGTAGGGGTTTATCCAAACCCAACAAAGGATTTACTAACCATTCAAACGCTTGGAACAGATGTTTCAAAATATCAATGGTCTCTTGTCAATTCAGAGGGAAAAATTCAAAAAATAACCCCTATAATTCACACGAGTCCTGAAGGAAGCATATTGTTTCAGTTCCCCGTAAAGTCGCTACCATCTGGACTTTATTATATTCAAAACCTGAAATCTCCTAAAGAAAACAGTATTCGATTTATTAAAGGTTAACATTCTCACGAATGGAGGAGAAACCGAAGCTCAATTTGATAATTGCACAAAAGAAATCAACACCTGGTCAATAATTCCTTCACATTCGCCTTTAATCATTACATTTGAATTCAGTCGCAAAAATAGATTTGTGTATCGGATAAATGTGTAGTGATGATTGTTTGTATTGCAGAGAAACCAAGTGTAGCGAAAGATTTAGCTGAGATTTTAGGCGCAAAAACCCGAAAAGATGGCTTTTATGAAGGCAATGGGTATCAAGTTACTTGGACCTTTGGTCATTTATGCACGTTGAAGGAACCGCATGATTACAATGAAAAATGGAAGGCCTGGCGATTGGAAAGTTTGCCTATAATTCCAGAATCCTTTGGAATAAAAGTAATGGACGATACTGGTGTAAAAAGACAATTTGGGGTCATTGAAACATTGGTAAAAGCTGCAGATTCTGTTGTAAACTGCGGAGATGCTGGGCAGGAAGGAGAATTGATACAACGTTGGGTTCTGCACTTGGCAAAATGTAAAGTCCCCATTAAACGCTTGTGGATTTCATCCCTTACAGAAGAAGCAATACGAAAAGGATTTAAAGATTTGAAAGAATCCAAAAATTACGATCGTTTATATGAAGCGGGAAGCGCGAGAGCCATTGGAGATTGGCTACTTGGGATAAATGCCACGCGATTGTTTTCAACAAAATTTGGGAAAGGCACAACCGTATTATCAATCGGAAGGGTACAAACCCCTACCCTAGCCTTAATTGTTCAACGACAAAAGGAAATAAACGCTTTTAAACAAGAAGAATATTGGGAATTAAAAACAATATACCGAGACACCGAGTTTTTGTGCCAAATCAATCGATTAAAAACAAAAGATAAAGCAGAAAAAGGAATAGAATACCTGCTACATAAACCTTTTGAGATCACCTCATTTGAACAAAAAGAAGGTAAAGAGGGAAACCCTAGACTATTTGATTTAACGGCCATTCAGGTAGAAGCCAACAAGAAAAAAGGATATTCAGCAGAAGCTACGTTGAAGCATGTTCAAAGTTTATATGAAAAGAAGTTAGTGACCTATCCTCGGGTTGATACGACTTATTTGTCCGAAGATCTTCATCCAAAAATACCGGGGATATTAGGAAATTTGGGAGAATTCAGCTCATTCACAAAAATCTTAGTTGAAAAACCATTACCAAAAAGTAAACAAATTTTTGATGACAAAAAAGTGAGCGATCACCATGCCATCATTCCAACTGGAGTAAAACCCGGAGCTTGGACAATCGAGGAGAAAATCATTTATGATATGATTTGTAGGCGATTTATTGCCGTGTTTTATCCTGAATGCAAGGTTTCAAATACAACAGTTCTTGGCAAAGT
>CAMBBW010000183.1 GCA_945863425.1 Lishizhenia tianjinensis | reverse complement strand
TTCGTGTACAAACGAGTCAAACTTCTTTTTCCACCAATGACGGTATGAAGTCTGCATCTTCAGGCGGAAGTAATGCATGGTCGACAAATCAATACTTGAATATTTGGGTGTGTAATATGAGTGGTGGAATTTTAGGATACGCACAGTTTCCAGGTGGAGCGGCAGCTACGGATGGTGTTGTAATTGGATATACTTGTTTTGGAACTACCGGAACCGCTCAAGCACCATTTAACAAAGGAAGAACGGCAACGCATGAAGTTGGCCATTGGTTGAATTTACGTCACATTTGGGGTGATGCAACTTGCGGAAGTGATTTAGTTTCTGACACGCCGGTGCACAATACATCAAACTATGCATGTCCATCTCATCCGAGAGCTAATTCATGTGGAACCTCCGCTGAAATGTTTATGAATTACATGGACTACGTAGATGATGCGTGTATGCAAATGTTTTCCAATGGACAAAAATCACGCATGCAAGCACTATTCGTTTCAGGTGGTGCACGAGCAAGTTTGGCAACTTCACCAGGATGTTCAGGTTCAACGGGTGGCGGAACAACAACCCCAGCGTATTGTGCTGCAACTGGAGGTAACACACAATTTGAATGGATTTCAAATGTAAAATTCAATACAATTAACAATACATCAACAGGTAGTGGAGGATATGCAAATTACACTGCAATTTCTACTACTGTCAATAAAGGAACAGCATATTCCTTAACGTTAACTCCTAGTTTTGCGAGTACTACATATCCAGAATATTTTAATGTTTATATTGATTATAATG
Organism: Lishizhenia tianjinensis; assembly: GCA_945863425.1. GTDB lineage: Bacteria > Bacteroidota > Bacteroidia > Flavobacteriales_D > Crocinitomicaceae > UBA952. The sequence continues at coordinate 3,462 of CAMBBW010000183.1, read as the reverse complement.
GCGATTTAGATTTTGCAGATGCTGGAGAACTTGTTTATTCATCACCAGGAACAACTGCCGCAGTTATTACGTCTATTACGGTTCCTACTACAGCTATAACTGGTAATGTTAGAATGCGTGTAATAATGAAAGACGGAGCAATTACAAGTCCTTGTGAGTCATTTACATACGGCGAAGTTGAAGACTATACTCTTTCAATTCAACCGGGAACTACAGGAACAACTTGCTCAGCTCCAACGGGTTTGACAAATTCAACGGTTGGAACAACTACAGCTACAGTTTCATGGGCTGCTGTTTCCGGAGCTTCGAATTATACTGTTCAATACAAACTATCAACCTCCACAACGTGGACATCTGTTTCTACTGCGAGTACAAGTTATAATTTTACTGGTTTAACAGCTTCACAAACGTATAACTGGCAAGTGCGGACTAACTGTTCAAGTGGAAGCAGTACTTATACGGTTGGCGCCAATTTTACAACGCAAGCTATTATTTCTACTTCATGTACAGATTCATATGAAACAAATAATTCTTTATCTGCAGCTAAAACAATCTCAGTTAACACAAACATCTCGGCAAAAATAGGGACAAGTACTGATACAGATTGGTTTAAATTTACGAATACAACAACAGCTAAAAATATCCGTGTCACGTTATCTAATTTACCAGCAGATTATGACTTAAGATTGTACAATAGTGCAGGAACATTATTATTTACCTCAGCAAATGGTGGAAATACAACTGAGCAAATCAAATATAACAATGCACCGGTTGGAACATATTACATTAGAGTGTACGGATACAATGGAGCTTTCAATGCAAATTCTTGTTATACATTACGTGCTGATATTTCAAGTACAGCATTTAAGCAAGTTGAAGGAGCAGAAGAGTTGGAAGAAATAACACAAACTGAAATTATCGATGTTTATCCGAACCCAACAAATGGTTCGTTCACCTATTTAATTGATTCAGAAATGGTTGGTGAGTATGATTTAACTGTTACCGATTCTTATGGAAGAATTGTTTTCCAGGACAAAATTAATAAAGACGAACAAATCTTTAAAAATACAGTGGGATTAGAAAATTCATCTGAAGGAATTTATTTCGTGTCATTTGTTAATGGAAGCAAGAAACATGTTGTCAGATTAATGATTGTAAAAAATGACTAAATAGTACAACCGATTTAGGATAAGGCTTCTCATTTTGAGGAGCCTTTTTTTTGATGGTACGATGTTTATTCTAGAGAATTAATTATTTATAACCGCTAGATTTATGATGAAGTTCTTTGATTCAAATGAAGAGTTACTATTCAGCTATTCTAGCTTAAATTGTATCAGTCTAATTTCACACATCTCACGTAATGACCCATAATCCAACTGGTTTCACCATATCGGAATCCAATTGAACCGTCTTCATATTGTATAACGCTTAGTGTATTGGTTGTTGTTTCATCCGCAGTAGGGTCAATAATTGCTTCGCACCAGTAGGTTACAGAACCTCCAACTCCTCCACAACCCACATCTCGCCATCCTGCCGGTTCAATATTCAAACCTGTTTTGTTTGTTCCGCCCAACGTATCCCAATCTTTTACGCTAATCAAATCACTTAATTGAAAATTGGACCCAGAAACATACTGTTCTAAATTCCTCCAATCATCCGTCGTACTAATTCGCCATCCTTCAGGTGCAATTCCGCGGGGATCGTTAATCGCGAATGAATTGTACAATTTACCGTAACGTTTCAATTCTTGATCACCTCCATCATCATTCGTAATCGATACATAACACCACGCAGCTTTTCCGGAAAAACCGGCTTCTTGCCATTCATCATCGGTTTGTGCTTGCGGGATAGGGTCTCCATTTTTGAATTGAGTGACATCTAGGTTTTTTGTCATCCATGTTTGTGTTCCGAGCTGGACGGAATTTTGACAAAAAGAAGATCCGGAAAAAAGAACGAGACAAAGGATTAAAATTTTCATACGTGTAATTATTATTTATTCAAATTATTCTTCAATTATTTCCATCACAAAACGGAATCCAACTTGAGGGGAAGGTAGGTTTATTTTTTCTAAATAAGCATATTCGCTACCCAAATTTTGGCAATTTTCGAGCATGCTGGCAAATGATCCCCCAAATACATAATCTGAATTCAACACAGCCTCAGCAACATTTCCATTTAGATTATAAAGACCATTGCCGCATGGGTAATAAGAATCAACTGGCGCTGTGAATTCAAATCCGTCCAAGGCCCTACTTTTTCTTAATGTATTCAATTGCTTTTTTCTGTAATTTAAATCAATTAATAATTTCTTTTCATTGTATGTTGAGTAATCTAAAAATGGGTTGTAGTTCATTAAATACTCTCCTTTTGAATTTACGTGATAGGGTCCTCCCCAACTATAATTTGAATAGTAGTTTTCATTGCAAAATAAAATGAAAATGATTTTTTCAGTAAAAGTTACATTATGATTGACTAATTAGAATCTGAAATAATAGCGAGCAATCAATTATAAATAAAATTGTAACGAAATGATAAAATTTAATTTTTGTTGAATAGTCAACTAAATGAGTTGCCGAAAATTCTAAATAGAGTAGTGCTCACTAAAACTAAATTTTATGAAAAAGATAATCCTCCCCATTTTTACGCTTTTCATTGCAGTAAATTTGAATGCGCAGGCATGGTCAGAAATTAAAAGTCCGATCAAAAAAAGTTCACTTGCACCCGATTTCGCAAATGTATTTTTTAAACAGGAATTTACATTATTCGATCTCATGACCAATGAACCCATATACCCAGTCAGTAAAAATGGAATAGTTGTTTATGAAATTTATTTTTCAAGTAATGAAGATCCACGACCATTTTATGGGGAATTTACACCTGATAAATTGGAAAAACATCTCTTTTATAAGTTTAAAGATCGAGAAAGCTGCATGAAATTTTGTGATTCAAAATGGCATTGGTCAAATGGCGACTGGGGCCAAGTGGTTATGAATGAAAATAACTTTTCGAATAAAAAATAACCCAAAAAAAAACAGGCAACTTTTTGGGAGTTGCCTGTATAACACGTTTCTATTGTTTAACCACTTTTAATGTTCCTATTTCATGGTTGCTTGAACTAATTTTTAACAGGTAAATTCCTGATTTAAAATGTTCAATATCAATTTGATCTTGATTTTTAACGGCTTGTTGAACTAGTGTTTTACCAGACAAATCTTGAATGATTACTGTGTAATCTGTATTTGTTTCGTTAAGCGTAATTGACAATTTATCTGAAGTTGGATTGGGATGAATAGAAAAGATAGAGGTGTTCCCTTCTCCAATATTAGCCGAATTTTCATAAATCACTTCAAATACAAAATTCTTGGTTGTTACGCCAACAGGTGTTCCATTGTCGGTAGCTGTTAGACTGACATGATAAATACCTGGTGTTACGCCAGTAGCATTAAACGATGCTTGAATTTC
>CAMBBW010000182.1 GCA_945863425.1 Lishizhenia tianjinensis | reverse complement strand
AAGGAATCAAAAAATACATGAAATAGCCATGGCGAATAATGAACCCGAATGAATTTCCGAAGGATCGAATTCCGAGCCAGAAAAAATAAATGGTTTTACTATTGAACACAAGCAAAGGTAATCGTCAAATTGAAAATAATGGTAATTTATTTAATTATTCCTCTTAAATAAATAGATCATTAACCGTTACCAATTCTCATATGACCCGTCAGAGTGAATATAGCCTTTTGGTTTTTCTTCTGCTTTATTTGCAGCTTGCTCGCCCATGGGATAGGCTACCGTGTTTTTGACCTTTACAACGCCATTCGCAGGCACTTGAATAATCAATTTCACCTCTTGCTTGCGAATTTTATCTGACATAGGGAATGTAAAATAAGCATCTAGTTTCAATTCATTATTCATTAATTGATGACCCAATTGAATGTTTCGCGCGCGTTTCAATGCGGTTTGATGGTCCCGTCCTTGCACCGAGTTAAGTTGACTTATGTGAAACAGTGAGTCTGCCGATTTCTGATATTCCACTTCAATACCATGAAAGAATATCCGCCCATTTTCTACCTTTAATAATCCGGATTCCCCTTTGCTAATTGTTTTGAATCCATCTTGTTCTGATGCGGGTGCGGTGGAAATATCCAACGTAATTTCCTGTGCGTTAACGGTTGCAATTTCTTTTTCTACCTCTCCATTCACTGCAAATGAACGAGCAATTCTGGCGCCGGTCAAGGATAAAAGTATAATACCTACTACGATTAGTACACTGAAAAGAATGGAAGAATAGCTAAAGATTTTCGATTTAAAAGTCACTAATAACCGTATTCCTATTAACCAAAACAAGCCAATTGCAGATGCTGCAGTAATAATGATTCCCCAATATAAATTGGAAGTATCTCGTTCGTTTTCTAAAATCAGATTTCCGAATGTACCAAAAGACATGAATTGGCCTTCTATCTGAGCTGGTATGAAATCAGGATCGACAAATAAGAATAAAAATAAAGTTACGAATAGTACAGTACCTACAACCAGTAAAAAAATGCCGGTCGCAATGGAAAGAAACCGAATAACCCGATAAGCTTTGTTTTGAATGTTTCTATCCTTTTTTAATTTTTCGGCCCAATGTTTGGAGTTAGATTTTATTTTTTCGGCTGTTTTTTCAATTTCCATTTTCATGGATTCAAAATTGACCGCTTCTCCCTTCATTTGAAGCTTTTCTATACTTGTCTTAGCCTTAGGGGTAATAATCCATAAAATAATATATAGTGGAATTCCAAAGCCAGCAAAAAGGGTGATGAGAACAATAAGCGCCCGTATGATTACTACGTCAATTCCAAAATAATTAGCAAATCCCGCACAAACACCACCTAAAATTGCCTTGTCTTTATCCCTAAACAAGCGTTTCTCTGTTCCGTTGAAAGCGGGTTGATGAGGCTCACTAGTTTCATTTCCATTAACAAAAACCGATGGGTCTCCCAGTTTTTTTAGCACTTCTTCAACCATATAGGTTTCCACTACTTTTTTAGCAGGTTCAAGAGCTTTGGTAAATAATTCGGCCATGCGAATTTCAATATCTTGTTTTATCTCGTTGGCTCCTTCTTCTTGTTTCAATACCTCGGTAAGTTGATCCAAGTAATTTTTAAGTAGCTCAAACGCAGATTCCTCGATTACAAAAGGAATACCTTGTAAATGAACTGAAACGGTTTTATTCATAGCCTATTATTTATGCGTGATTTTTTGAACTGCTTGTTGCAATTCATTCCATGTTTTATCTAATTCCTCTAAAAAAGCTTTCCCTTGCTCAGTAATGTGATAGTATTTTCTGGGCGGTCCTGAAGTAGATTCTTCCCACCGATAACTCAAAAGTTCCATATTTTTTAAGCGAGTGAGCAAGGGATACAAGGTGCCTTCCACTACCAACAACTTTGCGCTTTCGAGCGATTCTAAAATCTCAGAGGGATAAGCCTCGCCCCTGGAAAGGATGCTTAAAATACAATACTCTAGAATACCTTTCCGCATTTGCGCTTGTGTGTTTTCCGCGTTCATGGTAAAATTTTATACAAAGATATATGTTTTAAATTGTATTATGCAATACATAGTACTAAAAAAGTTACATTTTTCTCTTGAGAAGGGGATATGGAACTTATGGCACGTAAAAGTTTAACTTATTTTGAGGATGCAGATTTAGAGGAAATGCCCGTTCTTTTTGAAAAGGTAAGTTGGAAAGAGATCAAATAATGAATTTTAGATGCTCAATAATTGAGATTCAACTTTCAGTTTTCACTCGTCCACTAAAAAACTAGTTCGTTTTCACTTCAATACTTTCTCTAGCAGTTGTTTCAAATACGAAACCTCTTATTTCAATAGGTTGATTGGTTATGAATAGGTTGAAGGATTAAATTCTTTATTTAAACCAATCAGTTTGGAATATGTATTAAATACAACACAATACAACTAAACAATTCGTTTTATTTTAAATTTTTCTTGATTTTCACTAAAATTAACCGAGAGATAATTCGTTTTCTTGATTTTTAGATTCATTCTGGATTGTCCATATGATCAGTGCATTAAAGGTAAGAAATTATCAAATTTAATTTATGATATTTTCGATGTTCTGAAAAAATTTAGATTGAAAAAAGTCAGTATAGTACCTTTTGTATTGAAAAATGAAAATAATGAATGGACATTGATTTTTCTGGTTTCAATTATTGTTGAAAAAATCCTTATTATATTTACAGATAAATCACAATTCAAAATCAAATGAAAATAACATTCATTCTTCTCTTCATTTTTGTGCATTGCATCGGTTTTTCTCAATTAGGATCTTGGAACAACGGCAGTTTTAAAGAAACGGATAAGAAATCTGCTAATGACCTGAAATTATGGAATGAGGGAAATCAGATTAACTATGAAGAAGTTTCACGAAATCAAAATGCGAATGGTGAAGTTGAAGTGATTTTGAATGATTTAAGCGGCAGGTCGATGCAGGTTCGTTTAACGGACAAATCCAGTTATTGGAAGTTAACTAATGATGCAAATTGGACAGTGCTTTACGATGGGTCTTGGAGTGTAAAACCATCAATCAATATCAAACCTGTTGTAAACAACCCAGCACCACAAACCAATATTAAGGAAGAAAACTGCCAAGCAGCAAGAAACAAGTATTTAGAACAAAATCAAGATGTAAAAAACGCGAACATGGACCCTTGGTCACATTATACAAATTATGGTAAAAAAGAAGGGAGAAAATGGCCTTCATGTGAAGGCAGCTTGCCAACAGTCAATATATCACTAAACCCAGCACCGGTTTCGAATCCAATTGTTAACTCAACTAATGCTTCAGTTAGCCACAAACCAGCAGCAAATATTAAATCTGTACAAATTGGCACCCAAACTTGGATGGTAGAAAACTTAAATGTTTCAACTTTCAGAAATGGAGACTCAATTCCTCAAGCTAAAAATCAGAATGAATGGTCTAAAGCGGCGGAGAGAATGCAACCCGTGTGGTGTTATTATGACAATAATCCAAAAAATGGAGAAAAATATGGTAAATTGTATAATTGGTATGCCGTAAACGATCCGCGAGGTTTAGCGCCAGCTGGGTGGCATGTGCCAGGAGACGAAGAATGGGCAAAACTTATCGATTTCTTGGGTGGAGATAGTGACGCTGAAGAAAAATTAAAATCTCAAAAAAAAATCAGTGTAGAAATATCCTACCACGATGTTGGAGGTTATGATGAAACCAAATGGGTGCCTTGTTCTAATTGTTCTTATTGGACAGAAAAACAAAAATCAAATAATCCATGTACTTTTTGCAAGAATACAGGAGGCGAAAGAGTTAAAACTGGTAAATATATTCCAAAAACGAAGGAAAAAAGAGAAGTAAAAATTTATGATGGATGGGAGGATGGAACGAATGAGAGTGGTTTCTCGGCTCTACCAGGAGGCTATGCATTTTCTCATAGTATCGGAGGCGATGCCGATTTTAGTGGATCATGTTACTTTTGGAGTACTACGATTGAAGAAACCTATGATGTTTGGTGCCTTAAATTAGAGCACAATTATGATTTTGTTCAAAGAGACAAAACAAAAAAGGGATCTGGTTTCTCCGTTCGTTGTGTAAGAGATTAGAGATCGAGTTTTTGAAATTTTTTAATTATTTTTATAACACAATTTAAATACTTTTATGGGTAACTATTCAATTAAAGATTATGCTGTAGTGGGCATTATATTGCTTTTCTGGGTTTTATTATTTATAATTAAGCATTTTCATTATAAAAATTTAAAACCAGTTAATGGAGAATA
>CAMBBW010000181.1 GCA_945863425.1 Lishizhenia tianjinensis | reverse complement strand
TAAACTAAATTGTAGAAATAAGTGAAAATATCTTACAATCAGATGCTTAGAATCATTAATCAATGGAGTCACGGGTTTCTTGCTTTTGCATTTATTACCGTAATATCCTTATCCAATGCACAGGATGCAGCCAAAATCAAAGTAGATGGCGCCGGATTATTTAAAGCAAAATGTGCAAGCTGTCACCAACCTCACAAGGACGGTACGGGACCAAAATTATTCAAAGCCCGTGACAAATGGTCAGCAGGTGGAGCAAAAGAAGGTTCTATTTACGCATGGGTAAACAACTGGCAAAACGCTGCAGCAACAGACCCATATGCTATGCAGGTTTCTCAATCGAAACCAACTGCAATGTCCGCTTTTCCTGAATTAAAAAAAGAAGAAATAGATGGTATTTTGGATTATGTTGATGCTCAACCAGAGCCAAGTGCTGGTGGTAATGATAAATCCAAAGGGGGAGCTGTTGCAGAGGGAGAAGTGGGCGGTGAGTCTGAAGGTAATTCATGGACTTGGATTTTATTAGGTATTATATTTATAACAGTTATTCTTGCTGTAGGGGGAGTTAGACGTCAATTAAATCATGCGGTTAGAGAGAGTGAAGGAAAGCCTGTGAAAGATCATGAGACATATTTTTCTGAATTAAAAACGATTGCGTGGAAATATAGATTGCATGTAGGACTTGCAACTCTTGTAGTTGTTATATCTATCATTGTTGCATTGTTTCAAAGTTTGTTTACAATTGGTGTAACTGAAGCTTACCAGCCAAGTCAACCAATCAAATTTCCTCACAGTGTTCATGCAGGAGTTAATGGGATAGATTGTAAATACTGCCATAGTTCTGTAACCAAATCAAAATCGGCAGGAATTCCTTCGGTAAATGTTTGTATGAATTGCCACAAACAAATTAACGGAGAGGGAAAACCTTTTGCTGCTGAGATTAAAAAAATATATGCTGCAGCAGGTTTTGTTGATGGCGAGTATAAAAACCCTTCAAAACCAATTGTTTGGAATAAAGTTCATGTATTACCTGACCATGTTTATTTTAATCATTCACAACACGTTGTAGTTGGTGGAATAGATTGTAAGCAATGTCACGGAGACATGGCGAAAATGAAAGAGACTGCTAAAGTTCAATCAGTTGCTGAATTGAATAAAGTTGAAGGAAACGTTAAATTATCAAAACCAACTTTAACAATGGGTTGGTGTATTGAATGTCACGACAAAAAAGAAATTTCTAAAGGTCCATTGTCTGACAAAAAAGACGGATACTATAATGAAATTCATAGACGTTTATTAAATAATGATAAATCACTATACCGTAAATATTTGAAAGACAATAAGGTTAGTGTAAGTGAATTAGGCGGTTGGGAGTGTGCAAAATGCCACTATTAATAGAAGGAAAACAGCGTTCGTATAAAAAAGAATGATGATGACAAGAAAATATTGGAAAGGTTTAGAAGAATTGAAAGAAACTCCAGAATTCTTAAAATCGAAAGAACAAGAGTTCCCTGCTGAGATGTCAGTAGAAGAGTTTTTAGGTGATGATAAATTAGCTGAAAAATCAACTGCTCGTAGAGACTTTTTAAAGTTTCTAGGTTTTTCTGTTGCAGCGGCAACGGTTGCTGCATGTGAAGCACCAGTCACTAAAGTGGTTCCTTATGTTAATAAGCCAGAGAATGTTACACCTGGAATGCCAACATGGTATGCATCAACCTATTATGACGGTAATTCTTACGCTAGTATTTTAGTTAAAACCAGAGAGGCTCGTCCAATTTATATTAAGGGAAATCGAGATTTCGGGATTACTAAAGGTGGAACAAATCCTCAAATAATTGCTTCTGTACTTGGGTTATATGATAGTTCTCGACTTCAAAAGCCAACAATTTCAAAAGCTGCCAAATCTTGGTCAACAGTTGACTCTTCTGTCACAGCAGCATTAGGTTCTTCGAAGAAAACAGTTTTGTTAACTGGAACCGTTATTAGTCCCTCATTGAAACTCGCAATTGCTTCCTTATCTGAGAAAATGGGTGAAGGAAAATTTGAGCATATTCAATATGATGCGGTTTCCTATCGTGCTATTCGATTGGCTAATTTGGAAAATTTCGGTCAAGCATTGATTCCGGCTTATGATTTCAGTAAGGCCAAAACAATAGTGTCTATTGGAGCTGATTTTCTTGGTACGTGGCTTATGGCTAATTTGTATCAAACTCAATACGGTATAACGAGAAATCCAGATAATAAATGGATGTCTAAGCATTTCCAATTTGAATCAGTTATGTCAATCTCTGGAACAAATGCTGACTATAGAGGGATGATAAAACCTTCTGAAGAAGCGAATGTTTTATCTTATTTAATTAAAGCTTTCGGTGGTTCCGTATCACAAGCTTCTGATCTGTCTAGTCAAGCTAAATCAGTAGCCGATGACGCAATCAAATCATTAAAGTCATCTCGTGGAGAATCATTGGTTGTAGCGGGATCTAATAATAGGTCTATTCAATTGTTGACAAATAAATTGAATAATTTACTTGGTGCATATGGAGTAACAATAGATTTGACTAAGCCAGTTCACCTATTTGATGGTGACGATACAAAGGTAAATTCGTTGGTGAAAAGTGTACTTGCTGGACAAGGCCCTGAAACATTAATTTTTGCAGGTGTTAATCCTGTTTATTCATTACCCAATGGCAAGCAGTTTGGTGATGCTCTATCCAAAACTAAAAATACAATAGCAGTTGCCTCTCACATGGATGAAACTGCATCTAAATGTCAAATTGTTTGTGCAGAAAGTCATGCGTTAGAAACATGGTCTGACTTTAACCCGATTGGATCTCATTTCGCACTTGCGCAACCCACAATACGTCCACTGTTTGGAACTTCTTCTTTATTAGAAAACGTATTAGTTTGGGCAGGATTGAAAAAACGAGTTGTGAAAAATTCAACTGAGGCATTCGATTACATTCAAGAAAATTGGAAGAATACTATTCTAACTGGTTCAGAAGAATTCAACTTTTTCAATGCGTGGAATATGGCTGTTCACAATAGCTGTTTGGATTCCTCTAGTAATAGAACTACTGATAAAGTTGTTTTGAATGATTCAGATGATAAATCAGTTGAGAAGTCAACATCGGTTGAGAAAACAGAAATTAAAACAACGGATTCAAAAGCTGTAAGCGGAATAGTAGCATTTAAAGATGTAGTTATTCCAGCTGTTGCTAAATTAGGTGGATTAGAGGTTGTATTGTATCAAAAAAATGCCATTGGGACTGGTTCAAATGCAAATAATCCATGGTTACAAGAACTTCCTGATGCGGTTACTAAAGTTACATGGGATAATTACATTACAATGAATCCATCTGAAATGGATTCATATAAGTTCGTTAAAACGTATGATCAGGAACATGGCTTAAGTGTTGCTAAAGTTACTGTTAATGGAAATACCGTTTCATTACCTGTTTATCCATTACCAGGTCAAGCTCCAGGAACGATTGGAATTGCTGTTGGATATGGTCGAGGTGCTAATGGTGAACAAATTGGAAAAGCAGCTTTTCAGACCAAAGAATATGGTGGACATGTTACAAATGAAAATGGAACTCCCAAGTCTATTGGTGCGAATGTTTTCCCTTTTGTTTCAACCACATCTGGATTAATGGAGTTTAATACAGTAGGTAAAATAGAGTCAACTAATGAGACTTATTTGATAGCTGCAACTCAGATTCACCACACAGTAATGGCAAGACATTCAATCGTTCGTGAAACAACATTGGATATTTATCAATCAAAATCTAAAGATGCCTACAATCCTGCCTTTTTATTACAGAAGTTGGATGAGAATGGCAAACACGTTGAAAAACCTGTAGGTGAATTTGATTTATGGAATAGTCATCCGGTAGAACACATTGGTCATCGTTGGGGAATGACAGTAGATTTATCTTCTTGTATAGGTTGTGGTTCATGTTTAGTAGCTTGTCAGGCGGAAAACAATGTCCCTGTTGTTGGTAAGGATGAAGTAAGACGTGGTCGTGAAATGCATTGGCTTCGAATCGATCGTTACTTTTGTTCGGATGAAGAAGCGACAGTTGGAACAAGAAAAGATGATGATACATTTAGTTTTGATAAAGCAGAAAAAGCGTCTTTGAATCCTAAAGTGGTTCACATGCCGATGATGTGTCACCATTGTAATCATGCACCATGTGAAACAGTTTGTCCCGTTGCTGCAACAACTCATAGTAATGAGGGATTGAATCAAATGACTTATAATCGTTGTATTGGTACTCGATATTGCGCAAATAACTGTCCTTATAAAGTAAGAAGATTTAATTGGTTTAATTATCCATCATACAAGAAATTTACTGAAGT
>CAMBBW010000180.1 GCA_945863425.1 Lishizhenia tianjinensis | reverse complement strand
GAGCATCTTTATCTGCATCTGAATAAACAGCTACGGTGGAAATATTCATTTTTCGAAGGGTTCGAATAACTCTTCGTGCAATTTCTCCACGGTTTGCAATAAGCACTTTTTTCATAGAATTAAGCTTTGTTTCTCAAAAGTAAATATTGAAATTGAATTAAATGGTAGATAAGGACTTAAATATTAATGAAAAATGAGTCACTACCTAATTCAAGTGCAAACAGATTGAATTAACCAGAAATACAGAAATAGGTATTATTCATTTATCGGTCAAATGAAACGGGTAAGTTGTTTTTGTGTAGAATTATTCTTTCAATTGCTTATCATTTGGCAGCTTATCAATGTGAGAATCCTTATTTTCTTTAGCATCAGAAACTTTAATTTGTCTTTTATTTCGTTTCGTTTTAACCTTTTTATTTCTTTTGGGTCTAAAGATATCCAGAAAAGACTGAATGAGTTGAAAATCGTTCCACCCATTGAATTCTTCCTGGTAGTTTAAACCTGCCCCTTGGGAAAACAAACCAGCGGATTGATTCACAGTGTTTCGATTTGATTCGTTGAATGCATTTACGCGGAACGTTCCTTTCTCGTTGATTAAATATTCTACTCGAACATCACCAATTATCGTATTTTTAGATGCTGTTGATGAACTTGTTTCAGAATTGTTGGATCCAGTTTCTACACCCACAGAGGTGGTAATGATTAATCGATCTTCAAAAAAGCGTTTTTCAGCAATCAACTCTATGTCTGAATCGATATTCATTTTCATTTTAAATTCTTCTGAAGCTTTTGATAATAAGTCATTTATCTGCGCTTCTGCTAAATCCAATGCCGCGGATCCACTGGCAGAAATATTTCCTTTCAAGGGTTGAAAACGATTAAAAACAAGAAGTGAGAAAAACTGTCGATTTATTTCACTTTGTTCATCCAAAACTCGATTGAGTAATGCTTTTCCGGTTTCGGGCAGATTTTGTTCAGCTTTTAAATTAAACGAGATTTCAGGTTTTGTAAGTTGTCCCTTCAAAAGTAATTCGCAATTCACAGGTTGATTGGCAAGCGTTGTTTCCTCGAGCTCTGGTGCTAATGCCCCATAGTCAGTTTTAGTTTTGAAAGAAGTTGTAATATTAACGACTGCATCATAGATATTGTCTGACCATTCTATATAACTTCCTTGATCAATGTTAAATTCTTTTTTTATCTGACCCATGGCAAAATTGTAAGTACTTCCTTTTTCAATGTTGTACTTTCCTGTCATTTTAATGTCATTGTCCTTATCATCTATTTTCATCCCGATTTTCCCGCTTCCAAAACAGATGATTTTATCTTGTGTTTGATCGTTGAACACCACATTTAATTCCGTTTCTGGTGTTACTTCAAAATTTAAATCAAGTTTTACTCCGGATAGATCTATTTTTTTCAACGAATCATCTGAATTATTTGACTTAGTGAATGTAATAAAATCATCTCCTTCTTCAACTTCTGAAACACCATATAGCGGAAGGGTGAGCTTACTTCCTTTGCTTGTTTTAATATCAACAGCAATGTCTAATTGATCGGTATTGCCAGAAATATTGCAACTTCCCGTACCATAAACCTTTCCATAATAATAATCACCGTCTTTGTATTTGGTATTCAATACGAGAAAACGTTTGGAGGCATTAAGTCGTTCCAAGATATCAATACCAATGTCATAGTTCCATTTTCCAAGGAAGTTATAAAGTCCAAAATTTAAATACGCTCTGTTGTTCTCTTCATCCACCAATTCAATTTTATCTCCATACACATCATTGTCCATTAAGTTGAATTTACCCGATAAGGCCATAGTTGTTCCTAATATTTCAACTTTAGCTTTAGCACGTTTCAAAAATAATTCTCTACTATGAAATTTAGGTTTATTGGGTGTGCCGGTAATTTTAACTAGGCCTGAAATGTCCCCTCTGATGTTGCTTATAACATCTTTATCCACGTATGCATTGGCAAATGAGATATCGAATTCTCTGAATTTAAGGTTGAAATCGAGATTTTCTTTAGTGCGCTTGAAATAGTACTTTCCATCATATTCAAAATTGGTTTTACCCTTGTTTTTAATAATTCCACTTAAGTCTAAATAATCTCTTTTCGGATCCCAGTCCACATTCACACGGATATCTCCAACAGCTTGTGTTTTTAGTTGAAGTTGGTCAATATCCAACGTGCTTTTTATCGATAGATTATTTATTGGATCCGAAACCCTTCCTGTTCCATTCAGCATGCCACTTAATCCTTGTCGTAATCCGAGTATTTGGTCAATTTCAGCCAAGTTGATGTTCTCTAATTTGTAATCTAAAAAATCATTGGTTAGGCTTGAAAGATTTCCATCCAGCTCAATTTTCTGATTGTTATTTGATAAAAGGAAATTTTCAATTGAAATTAATTCAGGGCTATAGGAGATATAAGAGGATTCGCTGATTTTCCAGATTTGACTATTGATTGAAAATGCAGATTCATTTAAATTAATTTCGAAATTACTAGCATCTTTAATTGTTGTTAACCAAGAAAGATTAGAATTGATATTATCCGTAGTTCTCCAGTTTATCGTAGAGGTCAATAAATCTCTTCTCACACCTTCATTTTGCGTTTTAAAATTTATGTCTTTGAATTTGATTTTATTCCCATAATTCACATCAAATAAATCTAATTTAACATCCAGTTTTTCTTTGTTTATTGTTTGGTTTAACTCAATTTTGCCAATTTTCACATTATCAAATGTTAGACCTTCCGAAGAATACATCTTAAGTTCAAAATTTTCTTCTTTTGCGCTATAGGAACCATTGATCGTGGTGCCATATGATATTGAAAAGTTTTTTATTCTAGGGAACATCTTTCCTAGTAAGCTACTTGTATTTAGAATGGTTAAATCATAGGTGAAATGATTGTTTTTACTGACATTCTTCTTCGGGAACGACTTAGAAAGGAACGGGAAAGCATTTGAGATTTGGTTAGTGAATTCATTCCCTATACTTTTTAGATCAAATTTTCCAATTACCTCCAATTCAATTAAACTATCACTGACAATTTTAAATTTATCCTCCAGCTTTCCACGTGTGATACTGAGCTCAAACCGAGGTATTTCAATCTCTTCCTTTCCTTCTTTATATACAAAACCTGTGAAAATCACTTTTCCACTCATGGTTAAAGGATTTAATCCTTGTAAATCAACATCAATGTTGGATTTTAAACTTGATGCTTTGGTAGAACGTGCAAGGTTTAAGCTATTTAATAATGCTTCGGTGAGATTTACTTTGAATTTTAATTTTTTATCTCCTTTTAAATCAACATAACCTGTGTAAGTAAGTTTTAATATATCATCATCCAACGCAATATCCGATTGAAAAACTTGATTGATCAGTGAACCATTTGTAATTGTTGCATTATTGATTGAATAGTCTTGGTAATCAATTTTGTTTATTTTTCCATTTAATTGAGCGATTTCAAAATTCCCTGTTGGATAATAGGTAGATTGTATACTTACCTTGCCATCAATTGTTTTCAATGAATTATCCGCCAAAAGTTCACCAATTTTAAAATCAATTAATTCAATGTCATCTCCATTTTTGGTTTCAGAATTTAACCCAATAGTTCCATTATTATTTGAAATGTGAAATGGGGCGTTGAGTTTCACTTCTCCCAATTTTGTTTTGGTGTTTTCAAAGAAAATGGCTAAATCAGCTGGTTTTCCTTGAATGTTGAAATTTTTAGTTTCAAAAAAACCAAGTCGTTCAACTTCTTTTCCCAAATTCAAGTTCTTCATTCCAGCTGACTTTGGCAACTTGAAAGACGTTAAATCCTCAACAGAAATGTATGCGTACTGAATGGTTTCATTGATTTCAAGTTCATTGATTTTACTGAAATTAGGTAAAACAAAATCCCCTTCAATTTTGGAGACTTTACCAAATCCTAATCGAAAATCAGAGAGTGTTAATTGATTCACAGTATTTGAAATATTTCCTTCAAGCCGAACGAAATCTGACATTCCTTGCGTTTCGGAGGTAAAAAAAGCAATTTCTTCCAATGCAATTGAAGACTGAAGAATGTTTGCGTCAAATTTTACTTTGTTTTCAAAATCTTCAAAATCAGCTTGTTTTGTATAGAGTAAGTTGAATTTACTGGCTGAAATATCCGATTGATTGGTACAGATATCTAAATCGCTTAAGAATAAACCTTTTTTATTTATTTTAAGATTTGTAGAGAGTTGATTGATGGTAAAACCCGATCTTTCTTTCAACTTAAGTTCAATGATATTTGCTTGAAAATCAGAAAGATTAATTTTAAAGTCTGTTGCTTTTAACGAAAGACTTGAAATTGCTAAATGGTTCCAGTCA
>CAMBBW010000179.1 GCA_945863425.1 Lishizhenia tianjinensis | reverse complement strand
CCTGTATACGCTCCACTTGCTAATGCAGCAGTGAAAACAACATCAGTTTGATCCAAAGCTCCTAAATTTGAAATAATACCACCAAAATTAATTGGAGCAACTTGAGCAATTGGAATTTGATAATATGGTAAACGAGCACCCCAGAAACCAGTAGAACCCCAATAAACATCAGTCATTTCTAAATCATAATCTTCAGGAGTAACAATTTTCACATCATCAACAGCCCAAAACCAATCCCATTCACCAGTGTACTTGAAACCAATTTTAACGGAAGCTTGGTTACCAATTTCGCTTGACAAATTAACTTGTACTAAGTCAGGATTTGTTGTGTTCGTATTGGTCATCATACTTGCATTCACTTCTACTTCTAACCATGTAGTTCCACCATCCAAACTATAAATCACAAATGTTGATTCAGCGAATCTTCTGTGAGTTTGTTGAAAAGTCATAACAACATTAGGCTGACCTGTTAAATCAATGTTACCTGTGTAATAAATCCATGCGTTTTGTGTTTGACTACCTCCAGCTGCATCTGAATTAATGATTGCATACCCATTAGCCGCAGTTGTGTGTCCAGCTGGAACCAAGGTTGCAATTTGAGCAGAAGCAGTTTGATTTGCAGAACCCAAATCTGTTGTAATTTCCCAATCACCAGCAGTGTGAGGAGGAGTTCCTGTACTTCCTGCATTTCCTGTAGCCCAATCTGTTTGAACTGAGAAATCATTTTGCCAAAGTGTAATACCTTTAGGCTGAGCAAATACACCTTTTGGTGCTTTTTCTTGAATAAATGAATTATTCTTGCCATTAAGAACTGGTGAATTTTTTTGAGCCACCAAAGTTCCCGCAGCAAGTAATCCTACTAAACAAACGTAAATCTTTTTCATGTTAATTAATTTTAGGTTACGAAAATAAAAAGAAATTTATTCTTTTACAAACCTAAATCGTTAAAGTTTTTTTGAAACATCAAATAAATTGAAAGTCAACGCGTCGATTGCGTTTTTTACCTTCAAAAGTTTCGTTACTTTCGATAGGTTTTTTTTCTCCTTTAAATTCATATTCTATGCGATCTCGCCCGAGTCCATTGGATTCTAGGTAGTGAATTATTGTTTCTGCTCGTTTTAGAGATAGTTTTTCATTGTATTCATCTGAACCATCCCAATCGGTATGACCAATAACTTTCAATCTCAAATCTGTATGTCCATTAATAACTTGGATAACTTTTCTTAGGTAGTTTTTAAATTCCTCCTTTAAAATCGATTCGGAAGGATCAAAATATACGGATTGAAACTGAAAATTCTTCCTTACCTCATCGCGCAAATCAGGAGCAACCAAACCTAATTTATATTCCTTTTGAAATAAATAGAACCAAGCGTGACTCGTTTCTTTTTTCTCCAACGCATCTATTTTTCCTGTAGATTTGAATAATACGATGCGTTTGGAGGAAATTGTTTTGTTGGCTGAGAACAATTCGCCTTCCATGTAGCCAGTAGAATCAATATATTTCAACCGCATACCCCACGATTCAGCAGAAATTTGATCCTTAGTCTTCTTATCCAACTGAGATTTATTAAAAACCAACACTGAATCCGCAAAATCTCCTTGACACTTATAGGTATAGAATGATAATGCTCCTTTTGTCTCAATTCGGACAAATGCTTCTAAATTGGATTTGTATTTACTCATGGAAACAAAAACAACCTGTTCAGTTGAGTCATCAATTTTGGTAGAAAAAATAGCTCCTTTCCACAAACCATTATAGGTTACTTGACCCCAAGAAAATTGGATTATAAAACTAAAAATGAATGTTAGTACTAGGAAATGAAATCTCATTAATTTCTTATTCGTTAAATTTGAAAAAAAGTTCCAGTTTACCAGCTAAACTTTTTTGTCTTTATATTGTTTCATTATTAAACGAAAAAAAATGAAAATTTTAACCTTAATTTCCTTTACATGTCTAATAATGTCATGTAGCAACGGTCAAAAAGCCCAAATTAATTCAACAAATATGCAAATTACAGAAAAACAAAGTATTCATCAATTTACTGTAGAAACAATTACAGGTGAAAAAGTTTCCCTATCATCATTCAAGGGAAAAAAAATAATGGTTGTCAATACCGCTTCAAAATGTGGACTAACCCCTCAATATGAAGGTTTAGAGGCATTATACAAAAAATATCAAGGTTCAAATTTTGTGATTGTCGGTTTTCCTGCAAACGATTTCATGTCACAAGAACCAGGATCAAACGAGGAAATTGCGACATTTTGCCAAAAAAATTACGGTGTATCGTTTCCAATGATGAGTAAAATCTCAGTTAAAGGAAAAGATATGCATCCGGTATATCAGTTCTTAACAGATAAATCCAAAAATGGATTAGAAGATAATTCTGTTCAGTGGAATTTTCAGAAATACTTAATCGATGAAAATGGATTTTTAGCGAAAGTTATCGGACCACGTACAAGTCCTGATGATTCTGAAATAACGAACTGGATTGAAGGGAAATAGAACGTTACTTTCCTATTTCGATCATCATGCCGTCCTTAGCGAAAATAGAATTTTCAAAGACATTCCTTGCTTCTTTAAGATGTTCCAATTCATTTGAATAGCGGGCGCTAATGTGTCCCATAATCAATTTCTGAACATTGGATTTTAACGCTATGGTTGCGGCGTCGTTTGCTGTCGAATGAAAAGTTTTTTTTGCCCGTAGTTTGTCTTTTTCAATAAACGTGGCTTCATGATACAAAACTGTAGACCCTGTTATGTGTTCAATAATTCGCTCATCGAATTTAGTGTCTGAACAATAGGCATAGGAAAGTAATTTCTTGGGGGGCAATGTGAATTCTTTAAACTTCCAATACCTACCCTGCTCATCTAGCACATCTTTTCCCGCTTTTAATTGATGAATTACCGCCAATGGAATTTGAAAATCAAGAACTTTTTGTTTTTTTAGATTCAATTCGGTGGGTTTTTCTTTGATCAAATATCCATGTGTCGGAACCTTGTGATTTAGAGGAAATGTATGAATTTCAATTAATTTATCGTCATAAACGCTGGAGATTTCTCCTTTTTCTAATAGTTTAAATTCAATTTCAAAATCCAATTTACGATGACCAATTTCCAATTGGGACCGAATAATTTCTTCCAATCCTTTGGGTCCCACAATCCTTAACCCACTATTTCTACCCAATAAATGCATGGTGCTTATCAATCCTACCAATCCAAAAAAATGATCTCCGTGCAGGTGAGAAATTAAAATCACTTGCAAAGATTGAATTTTGACACCATATTTCCGCATTTGAAATTGTGTACCTTCTCCACAGTCAATTAAAATATTACGGTTGTTACAAGAGACAAATTGAGCGGTGGGAAATCTAGACGGAGTTGGAACGGCTGATCCACTTCCCAAAATGGTGACTGAAAAAATCACGAATGAAATCTTTCCAAAGATGTTTTATGCGTAGTTTCTATATCGATTACTTTATCCAATTGAGCAATCCGAATCATTTTCATCACTGTGGGCTGAACATTGCACAAAATGAATTTACCATTCGTATCCTTACACAATCGGTTAGCCATCAGGATTGCACTCAAACCAGAAGAATCACAATATTTTGTTTTTGACATATCAAAGATTACCCTGTTTCGGTTATTTTTATTGATATATAAAAAATGCCCTTTTAGTTCAGGAGCCAAAGAAGCGTCTAGTTTTTCGACATGAGAAATCACCGTAACGATGTTTTCATTGTGTTGCAATTCAAAATTCATAACACGATTGTTTTGCCAAATGTACTAAAAATCTAAAACACAAGATTAAATTTGCATCTTTGTCTTGAAACAATTTTCACATGAATAAATTAGTGCCCTTTCTTTTTTTGTTTGTTTTTACCTCAAGTTATAGTCAACTCAAAAAGCCGTTTGTTGGAACACTTGTTTATGAAATAACCAATTTGGATCGTCCAGAGGATAAACCATTGGAAATGATTGTTTTTTCACTCGATTCTTTGGTTCGAATTGAAACACCATCTCCTGTATTTGGTGCACAAATATTCATCAAACACATACCTAGAAAAAAATCCTATTTATTGATTTCATTGAGTGAAACGGATCATTATGCCATTAAAGATGATTTTAAAAATCCGGATAGCGCTAAAATTCAAGTAAAATATATTTGGAAAAAAAAACGGGGTAAAAAAATAATTAGTGAATTAACGGCTAAGAAATTGAAGCTCACCCTACTAAAATCCAATCAATCATTTGAATGCTATTATAGCAAAGAATTTGTCGCAAAATACCAAGATGCCTATCAAGATTTTCCGGGGATTCCATTAGAGTACTACGTTGAAACCGAAGATGGAATTTTAAAATACGCATTAAAAAAACACAACAAGATTGCTCCCAACTA
>CAMBBW010000178.1 GCA_945863425.1 Lishizhenia tianjinensis | reverse complement strand
TTTGTCTCCCCTCGAACCCCTGTGAGTAAGGTTTTATGCGCTTTGCGAATCAATCTCGATGAAAAAGGCAATTCTTTCAACAAGGCAACAGCTTGGTTCATAGCGTTCACATAGTTTTGAACTTCTTCCCAATCGTCCCTTTTTTCATTAGAAACCTCTGCTTCACGCAAAAAAGATTCTTCTACATTGGTTTGCGTTCCTTCAATTTTTGAGGATAAGGTAGCTTCCTTAGCTATGTGCATTTGAATGAACAAATCAATGTTTACGTAATTGGAATACATATCCAATCGGCCAATGTATCTATCTGCCTTACTGAGAAGGTTCATTAATTCCAAGTCAGTCACATTCCACGTGCGATTGATTTTTCCGGGCTCGAAACTTGAATAATATCCTTGGCTAATGTATTTTCCTGCTTGAAATTGATCCATGATTTTTTTCCTTAACTAAAATATTTCTTAGTTAACAAAAATACTAAAAAACTTAAATAAAAATACCTTATTTAAGAAAAATACATAAAAACTTAATTAGTGATTGATTTAGTTAAGCTTTTCTTAATCCAAATACAAGACCCTTCCTTTTTCGTAATCAACTGAATATCCAAATTGATAGATTTGAGAATTCCCAACAGGTAAGGTAAGTTTCCAGGTAATGATTCCAGTTTCCTCGTTTAATTCTCCATTAATCAGTTCATTCCGTTTTACCTTGATGTCATTATTTGTACTGATTGGAAATTGGTCTTTAACGATTATTGGAATTGAGGCTCCGCCATTGTTTCTAATTTTGATTTCCCAAGTAGCATCGTATTTTTGGCGTGATCCAAATACCTTATTACTGCTCTTGTCCTTCACTTTTGTTCGTTCAATATTGATTTTCGAATCTTTTCCAAACGAAAAAGAAAGCGTGTCTTTCGTTGAATTAATATCTATATAGGATTTTCCGATGTACGTTCCATCAAAATAAATATTGGATTCACCGCTTAATAAATTCAATTTTTCCCACCCCGTAACTTGTGCGGCTAAAAATACAGCCGGATCAATTTTGGGAGCTGCGTGGTATTCATAATCTGCTTTCAGTTCAAAATTGTCTATTTGCACTCTATGGTCCATTCCATCTGTCGGAATAGTCATTTTAGATTGAATACGGTATTCTACGCGCAGGTCTTTTTTCACTACCTCAGCTTGGACATAGTTTGCTTTTTGTTGTACCTTTTCCCCGTCAACAAATAGATAGTTATCTTTCCCTCGGCTTCCTCTAATTTGAACTTGCTCTAAGTTTTTTTCTGTTTCACTCACCTTAAAATAGCCCGCATCTAAAGTGGTATAACTGGCTGGAACACCTCCCGTAATTATTCTTATGCTATCCGCTCTTCCTTCAAAGTCCCAATTGTAGGTTCCGTTTTCATTTGCCCATCCTGAACTCAATACGAGTTCATCTGATTTCATAAAAAACTTGATATAGGGAGACTGAATGGCAACCGTTTGTGGTGCGTATCCAACAAAGGATGCGATGAGGAATTTTTCATTTTTGGGAACAGTTACTGTGAATTTTCCATCCACGTCTGTTACTGCACCAATTGTTGGGTTTGAAGGAAAAGATACTTTGGTAAACGGCATTGCCTCGCCGGTTGATGCATCAATCACTTCTCCTGTTATTTTTTCTCCTGAGTAATCAATTTCAGGTAACACACGTGTTCTTTGCTGCGTAGCTTGGCGGTAATTGTTATAGTTGATATACCACGGTTGCAAGTCGGGTTCTTTGGAGTTTTCATAGGGATCGTTCGTTGATAATACCATGTCTACATTTTTCCATTCTATTCCGGTATTTTGTGAAACCAAAGCTTTTGCCTCCAATTTGATAGGTTTCCCAATGCCTTCGCTGCGCATGTCATAATAGGGTTTCCAGCTTGCATTTGGACTAATGTAATTGAAAGTAAAAGTAGCTTCAGTTGTATTTTCAACATCAACTTCCACAACGATTTCTGAATAATTGATAATTGGTTTGCTTCGTTGAGAAACAATTTCTT
This sequence comes from Lishizhenia tianjinensis, assembly GCA_945863425.1. Classification (GTDB taxonomy): domain Bacteria; phylum Bacteroidota; class Bacteroidia; order Flavobacteriales_D; family Crocinitomicaceae; genus UBA952. The sequence continues at coordinate 2,435 of CAMBBW010000178.1, read as the reverse complement.
GCTCCAATTTATTTAGGTCTTTGGTTACCTTTTCCAATTCATCGCGTATGGCACTTTGACGCACCGTAATTTCTGTCAATTTTTGATGCATGAAGGTAAAAGCATCCTTTAACTCCGTCATTTTAATTCCTTCATTCAAGCCCTTTAATTCACGATTACGCATAATTAAATCTTTGTCCAAAGTAAGAATGTCAAATTCACTGCGCAAGTCATTTTCTTTTTTTTCCAATACTTTACGTTGTGCGTTTAGTTCATTCATTTTATCGTTGGAGATACGGATATCTTCATAGTTTTTTCTTGTACGAACGGATAGTATAGTTAAATCACCTGTTGCCTTCACTTGAACCGTATTCGCATCTAAAAAATCGGTGAGTTTGGTAAAAACGACTTCTTGTTTTCCCTTACTCAAACTTTTGTTCGCCTGATGTTCAACCTGAGCCCCCAAAAAGAAAACGGTTACTTTTGATAAATCGGATGAAATGGCAACTTCTTTTTGTCCAATAATCGTAAAACAAAAAAAGAAGGCAAAGAGTGAAAATGCTATTTTAGTCATAATACTTATTCTAAATAAAGTGTATATCCTTTCTGATAATCAACGGTGTAACCAAATTGTAGGTTCTGACTTCCACCTAAAGGAAGGTTAAGTTTCCAGACAAGAATCCCGGTTTTTTCTGTTAACTGCGCTGTTCCAAATTCACCATTTCGAACTTTGATTTCATTGTTCGTGCTGATAGGAAATTGATCTTTTACAATGATTGGAATTGCAGCACCACCATTGTTACGCATGCGAATTTCCCAAGTAACTTCGTATTTTTGTCTTGAACCCAGCACTTTGTTGCTGCTTTTGTCTTTTACCTTGGTGCGCTCTACAATCACTTTCGAATCTTTTCCGAATGAAAAGGAGAGTGTGTCTTTCGTTGAATTTACATCAATGTGAGATTTTCCAATGTAGGTTCCGTCAAAATAGATATTGGATTCACCGCTCAATAAATTCAGTTTTTCCCAACCGGTAACTTGAGCTGCTAAAAATACTGCTGGATCAATTTTAGGTGCGGTATGGTATTCATAAGAGGCATCCAAATCAAAATTCGCAATTTGTACGCGATGATCCATGCCATCTGTTGGAATAGACATTTTGGATTGTATCTGGTATTCCATTCTCAAATCTTTCTTCACTACATTGCTTTGTGCATATTGCGCTTTTTTATCTTCTGATTTGCTCACTTCATCGTAGGCTTTATTGCTGCTTTTGTATTTGCGTTTTTTTCCAGAAGCCATAATTCCATCTGCGCTTCTAACTGGTAACCTAGAAATATCTTCTCTTGTAATAGTTGAATTTGAATAAACCTCATCGCTCATTTCAACTACCTCTTCCAATTCTACTTCATTTGCCACCATAAAGAATTTTAAATACGGAGCATCGATAGATAGTGTAGAGGATTGATATCCAACAAAAGAAGCAATGATTTGTCGCTCATTTCGAGGAACGGAAACAGAGAATTTTCCATCCACGTCTGTGATAACCCCAATACTTGGGTTGGAAGGGAAAGAGATTTTAGTAAACGGCATCGGTTCGCCTGTATTGGCATCGATTACTTCTCCTTGAATTTTTTCTCCAGAGTAATCAACGGTTGGTAAATTGCGTTGTGTTTGGTATTTCTGTTGCGGATAGTTATTGTAATTGATATACCATGGCGCGATTATCGGTTCCTTTGAGTTTTCATAAGGATCGTTCGTTGATAAAACCATGTCCACATTTTTCCATTCAATTCCGGTGTTTTGTGAAACCAAAGCTTTTGCTTCCAATTTGATCGGTTTACCAATCCCATCACTTCGCATGTCATAATAAGGTTTCCAAGAGGCTTTGGGAGAAATGTAATTGAAGAAAAATGAAGCGTCTGTTTCTTTTTCCACGTCAATTTCCACCACTATTTCCGAGTAATTTATCACGGGTTTGCTGCGTTGAGACAAAATTTCTTGCTCCAACTTATTCATTTCCTTGGTCAATTTTTCCAATTCATCGTAGATAGCACTTTCACGTACCGTGATTTCATTCATTTTTTGGTGCATGAAGGCATAGGCTTCTTTGAGTTCAATCATACTGATTCCCTTGTCTTGACCTTTCAAATCTCGGTTACGCATCAAAAGTTCTTTGTCAAGCTCAAGGATTTCATATTCGTCACGCAAGGCAATTTCTTTTTTCTCCAACACCAATCGTTGCGCATTCAGGGCATCCATTTTATCGTTTGAAATGCGAATATCCTCGAAATTTTTTCGTGTACGAACAGAAAGTATGGTTAAGTCTCCATTGGCTTTCACTTGAACGGTATTGGGATCTAAGAAATCTGTCAATTTGGTAAATACCACTTCTTGTTTCCCTTTTTTGAGTTGGGTGTTCGCTTGATGTTCTACTTGAGCTCCTAAGAAAAATACAG
>CAMBBW010000177.1 GCA_945863425.1 Lishizhenia tianjinensis | reverse complement strand
GAGCTGAAAGCGGGTGATAAATTTATTATTCGTTTTAGCTAATGCATTTTCAGGCTGAACTTGAATATATCTTGACAGATTTACCAGGGAGAATAATACGTCACCAAATTCTTCTTCAATAAAATCAGATTGATTTTCAATTTCAACTTGTAACTCGTGCATTTCTTCGAATACTTTTGACCAAACATCTTCAATGTTATCCCATTCAAAGCCAATTCCTTTCACATTTTCCTGAATTCGTGTAGCTTTAACCAAGGCTGGTAATGATTTTGGGACGCCTTCGAGAACTGATTTCTTCCCTTCTTTTAGTTTTATTTTCTCCCAATTTTGTTTTACCTCTTCTTCATTAGTTACTGTAACATCGCCATAAATATGAGGGTGACGATGAATTAACTTGTCACAAATACGATTTAAAACAGACTCAACTGTGAAATCGCCTGATTCTGTCCCTAACTTACAGTAGAAAACTAAATGAAGAAACAAATCACCAAGTTCACCTTCCAATTCATGTTTGTCATTGGCTGTTATGGCATCGGTCATTTCATACAACTCTTCGATTGTTAGTGGACGTAATGTCTCAAAGGTTTGTTTCATATCCCATGGACATTTCTCCCTGAGTTCGTCCATTATATCCAGCAGGCGTTGAAAAGCGGTTAATCTCGTATCCATTGTTTCAAAATTACGCTAATTTCTTGCATTTTAATGTTTAAATTTGTTCAAATATAGATGAAAACAAAAAATATTCTTTTGAAAATTTGTCATCAATACTCGTTATTCATGAAGATCATTTTGATTCATTTACTATTGGTATGCCCTCATTTTCTTTTTTCACAAGAACAAAATTGGGGCTTTGAGGTGAGGCAAAAAGCGGGATTTTTAGCTGCTCATCGCGGCACTATTGCTCATGTTCCCCAACGGATTGGATTGCCTTTTGAATTGGTGTGGTTTTACAAACCTTCTGGAAATAAAAAATGGCATAAAACATACCACCTACCTGAGCAGGGAATAACACTCTTTCATGGGTCAGTTGGTAATGATTCGATTTTAGGAAAGTTTACAGGACTTTATGGTTTTGTTCAAATACCTATTATTCGTCCTACTCCTCATTTTCGCTTGGACTGGCAATTTGGAAGTGGCTTGGGATTTACACCAAAAATATATGATCCCATTACTAATCCGAAAAACATTGCAATAGGTTCGCACATAAACGGAATGATGTGTCTCGGAATATATTCCAAGTATTATTTCGGTAGGAATAAAGTTTCGTTGGGGATTGATATCACTCATTTTAGTAATGGTTCCTTTAGTGTTCCAAATTTGGGTATTAACATGCCTTATATTTCAGTTGGTTATGCAAGGGATATAGGGAAAATTAAACCGAATCAAAGATTAATTCCTCTTCAAGAAAAATATAACAAGTGGAATTTTGGCGCAACTGCTATTTTTGTTTTGAAAGAATCGTATGCAGACAATCCTAAAAAATACCCTGTTTACGGTTTAAATATACATGCTCGAAAAGTTTTTCGTCCCAAAGTTGGAATGGAAGTTTCTTTGGATTTGATTTCAAAGCAGGCAATTAAGGCATACTTTCCTGAAATACCTAAAACACAGTGGGAAATCTTTCAAATGGGTGTTTTCGCAGCTTATTTGCTACCATTAGACCATTTTCATTTTGTGTTTGGTATGGGTGTTTATATCAAAGATAAGTTTGTTCCCGAAGATCCCGTTTATCATAAAATTGGAATGCGCTATCAATTTAATAATGGTTTAATTGCGCAATGGGTATTGAAAACACATTTTGGTAGAGCAGATTATTTAGAGGCGGGTATTGGGTATTCTTTACCAATTAAAAAACAGAAAAAATAAATATGAAGTACTCTTTGTGGCTTATTTTATTAATTCCTTTTTTGTTCTCTTGCAAGAAAGCATCTGATCGTTCCTGTTGGAAAGGTACAGGTGAGGTTACTGATACGTTAATTTCATTTACTACTTTCTCCAAGTTATATTTATACGAAAACATCGAATATGAATTGGTTCAGGATTCTTTAAATCAAATCGAACTGATTGGCGGACGGAATTTACTCCCACACATACAAGTCAATCAAACCAGTGATGGAACAATTGAAGTTAAGGATCTAAATAAATGCAGTTTCTTGCGTTATAATGCAACTCCGGTTAAGGTAATTATTCATTTCAAGAACCTGACATATTTGACATATCAAGGGACAAAGAAACTAACCAACTTAGATACCTTGCGCTTATCAGATTTTCAGTTTTTCATGAAAGATGGTGGAGGAAGTATTGATTTAAAATTAAATGTTTCAAGCACCTTATTAGGATACAATACCCATGGCGCAGGCGACTTTACTTTAGGTGGTTTTGCGCAAAAAGCAACTTTTAATATTATGACTTTAGGTAGGTGTGATACGCGAAACTTGAAAATTGGTAGTGCAATTGCAATTGTTTCTAATGCCAATTCGCCTTGTTATGTCAATGCCAATTCCACGGCGCTTAAAGCTGAAATTACTGGACAAGGGAATATTTATTATACGGGCGCGCCAAATTCGTTGATCACACATTTAAATGGGGCGGGAAAGGTATTGCCTTATTGATTAAAAAATCATTTTGAAAAACTAAACTATAATAAGCCGCTGAATGGCCTGGTAACATTCATCTGTGGGTAATCCAACCACATTCGTGTACGATCCGTTAATGCTCTTTATTCCAATTAACCCAAACCAATCCTGAATTCCATACGAACCAGCTTTGTCGAAAGGGTTGTAATTGGAAATATAATAATCAATATGTTCTGATGATAACAAGTTAAATTGAACTTCAGTATAGCAGGATAACTTTTCAGTTTTACCATTAAAAGATAAGACAACTCCGGTGTTTACGATATGTTTTTTACCAGAAAGTAACTCAAGCATTTCTTTTGCATTTTTTTCATCAGTTGGCTTACCTAAAATTTGATTTGAAAACACAACTGTTGTATCAGCTGTTAATAAAAGTTCCGTATTCGCTATTAATTTTTTTAAGGCATCCATTTTCTTAGTTGCCACAAATAAAGCAACATCAAGAGAAGGAAGATCTATCGGATATGATTCGTCAATGTCTAGTGCGACAATTTCTAATTGAAATCCGAGTTCGGTTAATAATTGCTTTCTTCTTGGTGATCCTGACCCTAAAACGATTGAATTAGTTACCATATATAAGATAGTTCAAATAAACGTGAAAAGTAGTAAGGACGCCAAATAACATAGATACTTTTATTAAAAGTTGATTACTTTTTAATTGATTCTTTAATGAAAATGTAAATAGGGCAATTCCTGCCAAATCTAAAATGGATGCAATCATCCATCCAATTGAAGTCCAAAAAGTTAATCCAAATGATGCTAGTTGATTATCAATGATAAAAAAGAAGTATATCAACGGGGTGAAAAACAAAATACCACTCACTAATACTTTTGTTCGTGCAAATCCCAGAACCATGGGAATAGTTTTAGCATGTAATAATTTATCACCATCCACATCTTCCATATCTTTCACAATTTCACGAGCGAAATTTTGGATGAACGCCATGATTGCAAGGACATAGATGTAATTATAGTTCAATATATTAGACCACGTGTTTTCATGAAAAGGAGAGAATGGTTTACCGAAATTGTTTAATACTTCAAAATAAATAATCACCAATATTGGAATCATTCCGGTTAACACTGCAACCACAAAATTCCCCAGAAATATTTTACGTTTAAAATGAAGGCTGTAAAACCAAAGTAAGTTTATTGATATGAGTTGAATAAATACAATAGACGCAGATTTGAAATAAATGGATAGACCAATTCCAGTGAGAAATGCAATTGCATTTAAAATCCAATGAAAAAGAATAGCCTTTCGTTTGTTTATTAACTTGCCAACGATTAATTTTTCGGGTTTATTAACTCGGTCAGCCTTAATATCAAAATAATCATTTATTACATTTCCTCCGGCAGCAATTAGTAGTGTTGAAATAACTAAAAGCCCAAACGCAATCGGAACATCATTTACTTTTTGAAATGAATTTGTAGCAAGTATAAAATACCGACAACCATACATGGTTATGGCAATAATTATCAGATTTAAAGGCCGTACTAGTCGAAGCGATGAGATCATGGTAGTATTTTATAAACGGTTCTTCTATTTTTCTGATGTGCAGTTTCTTTTTCTTTATCCGAACTCAGTTTATTTATTTCGTCATCAGAAATTAAAAGTTCCGTTTCGCCATAGCCTTTAAAGGATAATCTTTCCGTTTTTATGCCTTGTTGAATCAAATAATCATAAACCACTTTTGCTCTTCGCGTAGATAATTCTAGGTTTTTAGCATCGTCATCACGTGTGTCAGTATGTCCACCAATCTCAATTTTTACCTTAGGATACTTTTGAAGGTATTCGATTAGATTTGATAATTCCACAAAAGATTCCTTTTTCAAATCTGCTTTATTTC
>CAMBBW010000176.1 GCA_945863425.1 Lishizhenia tianjinensis | reverse complement strand
AGAGGCTGAGTTGATGCTGGATGTGTATGCCGAATTTGCTGAGCACTATATGGCAATGCCTGTGATCAAAGGTAGAAAAACAGCGTCTGAACGTTTTGCAGGTGCAGAAGATACGTTGTGTATTGAGGCAATGATGCAGGATGGTAAGGCACTTCAGGCAGGCACTTCTCATTTTTTAGGTCAGAATTTCGCAAAAGCATTTGAAGTAAAATTTGCCGATAAAGAAGGTAAATTGGATTTTGTTTGGGCAACTTCTTGGGGTGTTTCTACACGATTGATGGGTGCTTTGATCATGACCCATTCTGATGACGAAGGCTTGATTGTCCCACCAAAATTAGCTCCATTACAAGTGGTAGCAATTCCAATTTATCGTTCAGATGAAGAAAAAGCATCTGTTGTAGCCAAATTTGAAGAATGGGCGGTATTGTTAAAAACAAAAGGAATTTCGTTCAAAATTGACGACGACGATAACCGTAGACCAGGATGGAAATTTGCGGAATATGAAGTAAAAGGTGTTCCGGTTCGTTTGGCATTAGGACCAAGAGACATGGCAAATAATGTAGTGGAAGTAGCTCGTCGTGATACCAAAGAAAAAACGGTGGTATCCATGGAGGGAATTGAGGAGTTTATTGAAAACTTGTTGCATGATATCCAGACTTCATTGTTTAACAAAGCACTAGCGCATCGCGAGGCAAATACGCGCACCGTGGAAACGTACGAAGAATTTAAGGTTGAAATTGAAAAAGGGGGATTCATATTGGCACATTGGGACGGTACTGCTGAAACAGAATCGAAAGTAAAAGAAGAAACACAAGCTACTATTCGATGCATTGCCTTGGATCAAGTTCTGGAAAAAGGAAAATGTATGGTTACTGGAAATCCATCAACGGGTCGTGTGATTTTTGCAAAAGCATATTAATGTATGAAGACGTGGTACGGAAAAGATTTTAAATTAGGGATTCTCGGAGCGGGACAATTGGGTCGAATGATTATTCAAGAGGCAATTAATTGGAATGTTCATGTGTATACCCTAGATTCAGATCCGGAGGCGCCTTGTAGCAAGATTTCGCATGAATTTGTATGTGGTTCAATAACAGATTATGAAACGGTGCTTCATTTTGGAAAAGATAAAGACCTCATTACCGTTGAAATTGAGAATGTAAAAGTAGAAGCCTTGGAGGAATTGGAAAGGGGAGGAGTGTCTGTCTTTCCTCAACCAAGGGTATTACGTATCATACGCGACAAAGGTATTCAGAAGCAATTCTACAAGGATAATGGAATTCCAACAGCTGATTTTCGTTTAATTGAATCCGGTGAAATTAATCAACATACTGATTTTCTTCCTTTTGCACAAAAGCTAAGAACCGGTGGATATGACGGAAAAGGAGTTCAAATCATGCAATCTTCATCAGATTTTGATAAATCCTTCGATGCACCGACGGTATTAGAAAAATTTGTTGATTTTGAAAAAGAATTGGCGGTTATTGTGGCGCGTAATAAAAATGGGGAAGTAATTTCCTATCCAACCGTAGAATGTGAATTTAATCCGCAAGCGAATTTAGTTGAGTTTTTATTTTCTCCTGCTGAAATCTCGGCTGATATGGAGAAAGAGGCTCAACGTATGGCTATAGACATCATTCAGAAATTGGATATGGTTGGAATATTAGCCGTTGAATTTTTCTTAACGAAAGACGGAAAGTTGCTGGTGAATGAAATTGCACCTCGACCACATAACAGTGGACATCATACGATTGAATGTAATGTAACTTCGCAGTTTGAACAACACCTCAGAAGCATTTTGAATTTACCTCTCGGCGCAACGGATTTGATTCAACCCGGAGCCATGATTAATATCTTGGGAGAGCCCAATTCTAATGGAACAGCTTATTATCAAGGTATGGAGGTCTTATTAGCTGAACCGGGGATTTACGTACATATTTATGGCAAGGAAAAAGTGAAAGAATTCCGAAAAATGGGACATTTCACGATTACAGCACCAACTGTGGAGGACTTGAAAGAAAAAGCAGAGAGGTTGAAGAATAGCATCAAGGCAATTGGTAAATAAATTGTGCGATGAAACACTACGGCTTACTGGGTAAATCACTATCTCATTCTTTTTCAAAAGGATTTTTCACGAATTATTTTCTACAACATCAGATTGACGCGGATTATTCAAATTTTGAAATAAAAGAAATTGAGGAGGTTCAAAAAATCCTTAAATCCGATTTGGCTGGATTAAACGTTACATTTCCTTACAAAGAATCCATTATTCCCTATTTAGATGAGGTAACCGAGGAAGCACGAATTATTGGAGCCGTAAATACCATTCAGTTTGTTAATGGGAAATGCATAGGGCACAATACCGATGCATTTGGATTTGCTCAATCGATAAAGCCTTTTTTTACGAATTTACATGAACGTGCACTGATTTTTGGAACAGGAGGAGCATCGAAAGCGGTAGCTCATGTCTTAACAAATTTGGGAGTTCAAGTATATTTTATTTCTACTTCAAAAAAAGGAGCTTCTATTTTTTCGTACGATGACTTAAATGAACACATGCTTCAGGGATGTAAACTCTGGGTGAATTGCACGCCCCTTGGCACATATCCCAATGTTACAGATGAATTACCCATTCCTTGGGTGCAATTATCCGAAGATCATTTAATCGTTGATTTGGTTTACAATCCTCCTCAATCTCAATTTTTACTGAAAGCACAAGAACAAGGCGCCACTATTCTTAATGGCGAATCGATGCTGAAAGAACAAGCATTAAAGAGTTGGGAGATTTGGAATCAATAAGCTTTAAAGTTTATTCTTTACAAAATTGATTTAACCTGCGTTGATAAGATTGAAGGTAGTTTCGTTTGGTTGGGTAATTGAGAATTTAAAAGGTGTAATATTACCTTTTTCCAAACAAAGAACTTCCCACGCGAACCATGGTGCTGCCTTCTTCAATAGCTAATTGATAATCACCACTCATTCCCATAGAAATTTCGGAAAATGAGGGTGAATTGGAAAAATAGGTTGATTTTAATTGATCAAAAATCACTTTTAAGTTTTTGAATTCTTTACGAACTTGATTTTCATCATTCGAAAAACTAGCCATTCCCATAACGCCACAAAATTCAATCGAATCAAACTTTTCCGGTGATTTCCTTGTAAATAATTCCTTTGTTTCTTCTATATCAAAACCGAATTTCGTTTCCTCTTGAGCAATGTAAAATTGAAGTAGCACTTTTATTTTTCGGTCGTTTTTCTTTGCCTGAATGTTTACCTCGTCAAGTAGTCGTTCACTATCAATGGAATGAATCAGTGCAACAAAAGGAGCGATGTATTTTACTTTGTTTCGCTGTAAATGACCAATCAAATGCCACTGAATATCTTTCGGTAAGGCTTGGTGTTTTTCCTCCAGTTCTTGAACCCGATTTTCGCCGAAAATACGTTGTCCAACATCATACAAATTCTGAATATTTTCAATTGGTTTAGTCTTGGAAACAGCAACAAGTGTCACGTGTTTCGGAATTGAATTCAGTATCTCGGTAAGATTATCAGCTAAAAAATTACTCATTGATATTATATATCGTCAAACCACTACGTAGTTTGGGTTCTACCCAAGTCGATTTTGGAGGCATAATGCCATTTGCATCTGCCACTGCTTTTACTTGTTCAATAGAAATAGGGTAGAGGATGAACGCAATTTTAAATTTATCGGAATCAACGGTTGAAACAATACTCTCTATTGATTCTGCACCACTTACAAAACTAATATTTGGGTCCGTTTTTAAGTCCTGAATCCCTAAAATTGGACGTAAAATCAATTCCGTTAATAAATCTGTGTCCAAGCACTTTACTGGATTTGTTGAAGGAATAAGTGCTTTGTCAATATTTAATGCGTACCAGTTAGAATCTAAATAAAAAGTGATTTGGTGCTCATGTAAGGGTTTTTGTGCATGATTTAACGAAGTCAATGACCCAATTTTTTCTATCGAATTTAAAAATGCTTCTTTGGAAAGATTATTCATGGTTTTTACCAAGCGATTGAATTCTAGGATTTCCATTTTTCGTTCATCCATTAAAAACGCTAAAAAATAATCTTCATTCTTAAAACCATTTTTCTTTTTCAACTGTCTTTGATTTCTTAATCCTGCAGAGGAAGCTGAGCGATGATGTCCGTCAGCAATATATAATGCATCCATCTCGGAAAAATAGCCTTGAATTTCAGTTGTTTCAGCTGTTGAAAGTATCCATAATTCATGCTTTACTTCATCAGTGGTGGTGAATTCATATTCTGGACGAACTTGCATCAATTTCAGAAGAGTTATCTTTAATTTATCGTGTGCAGGATGAGCCAATAACACCGGTTCAGCGTTGTAACCAACAATGTCCAAATAATCTACAAACATTGCCTCTCTCGATGTTAATGTAGCTTCATGCTTTTTAATCTTACCTAATTCGTAATCGTCAATGCTCGCTCCAGCAATAACTCCCGTAAATTGATGCCCATTTTTTGTTTGCTGATAAATATAAATAGCTTCATTTTTTTCTTGAAATAAAACTTCTTGATT
>CAMBBW010000175.1 GCA_945863425.1 Lishizhenia tianjinensis | reverse complement strand
GCAAACAGATTGGAAAATAATTTAACCGCTTGCGAAAAGGTCTTCCGTTTGGCTGTGTTCAACGTGTATGCTTCCAATATGGATGACCATAGTAAAAACGTTGCTTTTTTGATGAATGAAAACGGAAACTGGTGTTTGGCCCCCGCGTTCGACTTAACCTTTTCACCCTCTCCGGGAGGATATCACAGCCTGTCCGTTGGGAATACATATCAAGAAATAGGTAAAAAAGAGTTGTTAAAATTGGCCTCTTACTTTGGAATTAATAATGGCAATGAAATCATTGATCAAGTAAAAGAAATTCTATCTAATTGGAATATGTTCTCTTCTGAAACGGAAATCAATAAAAAAGAGAGTAAACTCATTGAAAAAACGTTACTAGAAAACTTAAAAAAGTGAAAAGAGTTGGAAACGGAAGGATCAAGGTTGATAATTATCCTTACTTTTTTCGTCCCGCAACGGCCTCATACAATACACGCTGGATATCCGTGCGCACATGCATGTCAATGATTTTTCGGTTTTCTTGATCAGGACAAACCCGATTGGATAAGAACACAAAATTTAATTGATTATCTGGATCGGCCCAAGCCAAGGTTCCGGTGAAACCACTGTGCCCAAAGCTGCGTTTGGAAGCTAATTTTGTGCACGTTCCACCACCTTCTAATTTTGGCTTATCAAATCCAATCCCTCGGTGGTTATACGAAAAAGGATTTGTGGTATACATGTCCACGACCTCGGGTTTTAAATACTGAACATTCCCCATAGATCCCTTATTCAAAAAAAGCTGCATCAATGAAGCCAAATCGGTTGCATTGGCAAATAAACCGGCATGCCCACAAACTCCACCCAACATAGCTGCACCAGGATCATGTACGTAACCTCGCACCAATTGCTTTCTGAATTTTATATCGTTTTCCGTTGGGGCAATCGTTGATTCGTTGTGGCAATTTAAAGGATTAAAGCCCATAGAACGCAATCCCATTGGTTCGTATAGTTGCGTGCGAAGGAAATGATCAAAGTCGTGTTTGCTCTGTTTTTCAATTAATTTCATGATGAAATAATATCCTAAATCGGAATATTTATACTCTTTTGGACCTAATGGCTGGGCTGCAATTTGCTTATACATTGAGTCTACATACGCTTCATTCATCCAAAGGTCATCCGCCACATGTCGATTGAATTTTGGTGTCTCTGTTTTGCTAAAAAGTGCCTGATTAGGTTCATTGTCTTTTAATACCTGCAAGTAAAATGGAATCCACGCTTTGAGTCCGGCTTGATGTGTCAACATGTCTTTCAATAGCAGGCGTTCCATGTTCGTTCCTTCCACATATTCAGGGATATAATCCGCTAATTTCTTACTAACATCAAATTTTCCGTGAGATTGTAAAAACATTAATCCGGTGGTTGAAGCTCCAATCTTCGTAATGGAAGCTAGGTCGTAAATATCGTCTATTTTTACTTTTGTTGTGTCGGTGTATGCATGTGTACCAAAGCTTTTTCGATAGAATATTTTTCCATCAACGGCAGCCACAATTTCACACCCCGGATACGCTCCTTGTTTTATTCCGTTGAGCGCTATTCTGTCAATTTCAGCCAATTTTGCAGGATCGATTCCCACTTCCTCGGGATCTGTAAATTTCAACCGTCCTCCCCATTTTAGTTCAATTCCCGAATTTTTTGGATGAAAAGCAGAAAAATCATCTGGTAGCTTTCCTGTTGCTGAGATTGCTCCAAAAAGCATTTGAGCGGTTCGATTTTGTATATACGGGTGGTTTTCATACGCAAGCACCAAGGCATCGTTGTGAGGCAGCTTTACATTTTTAGCAAATTCAAAAGGAGTAAAGAAAACAACGGTTTTTTTTCCGGAGCAACGCAGTTTATGAAATTCATCTAATGCTTGTTCAGTTAATGAGTGATTTTCATTTACATGTATTGAAAAAATAAATTGATCCGCATGTTCAATGGTTTTCTTCTGTGCTTCCGTGAGTTTACCAGAAAAACTGATGTGAATTTCAGTAATTGCGGAAAAAAGCTGAATTGTTTTGGTAAACTCCGAATGATCTTCCCCAACGGTTAATAGCACAAATTTTGAATCTAATGAAGAAAAAGGCAGGTTATTGTGTTGGTTTTTGACAACGGTAATTAGTTTTTCCGCCTCCGTTTTCTGTTGGTAAACTGGTAAGTTATTCAAATGAAAATATCTGCTTGACAACCAGGGAATGTCATTTTTTGTTTGAGCATTGAAACTCAACTGAATAATCAATATCAGTGCGAGTAGCGCAAATGGAATTATGGAAGTAAATCGTTTCATGAATTTAATGAATAGCTAATGAATAAAAATAACTATTATCAAGCTTAATGTATCAATTTTCCCTACTTGTTTTACACACTCATAAGTGAATGTATGATTAGAGTATGTTCAATCCAAATGCCAAGGTACATCCAATCAGAATACTGACTAATTTAAAAATGTTGAATTTGTGATTTTCACTAGTCTCAAAAATAATGGTGGTGGAAATATGCAAGAAAATCCCAACAACAACGGCTAAGATAATATCTTCATTTAACCCGATTTGTTCTGCCCCAACTGTCATTCCTATAACAACACCGATTGGAGTCATTAACCCAAAGAGCAATAAGATGATCCAAGCCTTTATACGAGATGCATCTGTTTTCAAAAGAAGCGTCATTAGCGCAATAGCAACTGGGATTTGATGAAATAAAATACCGAAAAACAAGGAGTTTATATCGTGGCTGTGTCCATGTTCTATGGAGTGCCCTACCCCACTCAAAGCATTTCCAACTGGAATGCCTTCGATTACTGAATGCACGGAAAGAGAGATAAATAGTGCCCAGGGCATTCGTTCTCCTTTGTGAAAATGTACGTGCCCATGTTCAATTCCCCCAGAGAAAAATTCTAGAATGAGCTGAATCAAAAATCCGAGCAAAATATAATAACCAATTGTGTTGGCTTGGTGGGAATACAGTTCAGGAATAAAATGAGTAAATGCGATGGAAAGCATAAATCCACCACTGAAAGCCAATAAAAGCTTGATGAGTTGCGTTTTGTTCGTTGCTTGAAGGTAACTTACGGTAAACCCTCCTAAAACCACGGCACCTAAGAACCCTCCAATTACTGTGACTGAATTAAGCATTTTTTTCAGCAATTAAAATTAATCGATCGGAGGTAGTTGGGTTAAATTCATTTAAATCAAAGTCACCAAAAGTATGGAGTATCTTAAATTCGGGTTGAAGCAATTGTTGGAAATCGTTTAGTTTTAAAGCCTGAACGCGTTCTGTATATTTGCGAATATCGGCCCCATCAGTAACAACAATTTTCTTATAAATATGATCTCCTTCCACCAAACGCTTTATATCAAAATGAATGCCTTCAATGGATTTTTCTTCCTCAGGGACCAAAGAGGCAATTACTTTTTCAGCATTCATAAAATCAATGATAAAAAGGCCCTTTGCACAAAGCATATTCGCAACCGCTTGAATCACCAATTTGTTATCCCAAGTTGAATCGAAATAGCCGAGACTTGTGAAAAGGTTAAAAATTGCATCAAATGAAAGTCCGGGTATGAGTTTTCGCATGTCATGCACCTCAAAATGAAGCCCTCTGCGTTCCATTTCTTTGGCTTGTTGAATGCTGTTCTCGGATAAATCTACGCCCAAAACTTTATGCCCCAATTCATTTAACGTAATGCTATGTCGACCCTTTCCACAAGCGAGATCCAATAAGGAAGAATTGGGTTTTAGTTGCAAGAAATCAGCTAAATTATGAATGAACCGTTTAGCTTCCTCTTCATCGCGATTTTTATATAGGGTATGGTAATAATGGGTGTCAAACCAATCAGCAAACCATTCTTTTTGTGCTACCATCGTTTATTTAACGTTGAATTGAAATAGTTTGTTCGATTCCATAAAACCTTCCAATGTATCACCTATATGAATTGGTCCTACTCCTGCAGGCGTACCCGTAAAAATTAGATCTCCCGTTTTCAGCGTTATAAAACGAGAAACATAACTAATCAACTTATCAATTGAAAAAATCATATCTTTCGTAAATCCATGCTGTTTCAATTCACCATTTTGAAAGAATTGAAAACTCAGATCCGCAAGGGAAACATCAGCAACATTGATCCATGTAGATGAGATGGGAGCAGAATTATCAAACGCTTTGGCGATCTCCCACGGCAATCCTTTTTCTTTGCATTTGGTTTGCAAATCACGCGCTGTAAGATCTAATCCAAGCGTAATTTCCGAATAATATTTATGAGCGAATTCGGCATCAATGTGTTTTCCTGCTTTGCTTATTTTAACCACCAACTCACATTCGAAGTGAATTTCTGAGTTTAAATCGGGTAAATAGAATTCATCTACATCTTTAAGTAATGCGGTATCTGGTTTAAGGAAAAATATGGGTTCTGACGGAAGTTCAGATTTCATTTCTTTTGCGTGGTCCGCATAATTTCTTCCAATACAAATTAGTTTCATTTTCCTCCAAATTTGTTTTTTAACTCATTTATTTTAGCCGATAAATCTACTTCTTTTTCTTGTTGATTTTCCGCTTTGATTTTTTCCATTTCTTTTTTCAAGCATTGTTTGGTATA
>CAMBBW010000174.1 GCA_945863425.1 Lishizhenia tianjinensis | reverse complement strand
ACTCTTTTTCAACCAAATACCGTTCGTGTTCACTTTGCAAATCTATGCCCCATGAAACATCATATTTAAATTTCTTCTTTTTGTAATGATTAGAGTTTAACAAGACATCAATTGCTTCTGTATAAGTCAATCGTTTGAAAGGATTATTTATCACGAATTCTAAGCGCTCGATTAAGGAAAGTTCGTTTCGCTCATTTTGAGGTTTTTGTGTTTGTTCTTGGCCTTCTCGATCACTAAGAAATTTCAAATCTTCCGAACACGTTTGAAGAATATAGGAACAAATATGTTTCAGGAAATCTTCAGTAAGATCCATATTATCCTTCAAATCATTGAAAGCCACTTCCGGTTCGATCATCCAAAACTCCGCTAAATGCCGAGAAGTATTAGAATTTTCAGCGCGAAATGTAGGTCCAAACGTATATACTTGACCTAAAGCAAGTGCAGCCAATTCAGCTTCTAACTGACCTGAAACGGTTAAGTTCACTGGCTTCCCGAAGAAATCTTCTTTAAAATTAACAGATCCATCTTCGTTCAATGGCGGGTTTTTAGCATCTAAATTGGTAACTCGAAACATCTCTCCCGCTCCTTCAGCATCTGAGCCTGTAATAATCGGTGTATGCAAATAGAAAAAACCTCTTTCATTAAAAAACGAATGGATGGCAAAAGCAACATGGTGACGAATTCTAAAAACCGCACCAAAGGTATTGGTTCTAAAACGCAAATGTGCTTGTTCACGAAGAAACTCCAAACTATGACGTTTTGGTTGCATGACCGTTTTTTGTACGTCATCTGGATTAGCATCCCCTAAAATTTCAATTGCCTCGACTTGTAACTCTACAGATTGGCCTGAACCAATTGATTCTATTAATGTTCCAGTAATAGATAGGGCAGAGGCAGTGGTGATACGTTTTAAAAGTGTTTCATCGAATTTTTCAAAATCAACAACAGCCTGCAATGTTGCCATGCATGAACCATCATTTAATTGAATAAATCGATTGCTTCTAAAGGCACGTACCCACCCTTTTACGGTAATGGAAGTATTTACTAATTGTTGACCTTCTTTCCCTAAAATTTCTGCTATTTTCCATCTTTTCATACTGCAAAAATAATGGATTAGATTAGAATGCGTTGAAAAGAAAATATGAATTTTATTTATTTTTCCCTGAACCCTTATCAGCAACCCCTTTGTTAATTGGTGACAATGCCCAAAGATATTAATTCTTCACTGCTTACTGTTGGTGGAAATTGATTTTGAAGTAGCTTATTCACTACCAATTCACCTACTTTTATTGCATCTAATTCTGATGAAAAGGATTTATTTCCTTGAACGGCTGGAATAGTTGGTTGATTAATCAGAAGTTTGGTTCCTTTGAAAATTTGATATCCCCACCCATTTTCAGTTTGAATTGATTTTACAGAATAATCTGTTTTTTTGTTCAATGCAGTGGTTGAATCAGCTGTGGACTTATTAGATTCGATGCTTGTACTTGTTTGCTTTTCTGTTGCATTGGGAGTGGCCGGAGTTTGAATCTCTGTTTTTTGCTCCGCACATGACAACAAAGACAATATACATAAAGGAAACAATCGAATCATAATTTTGAAAAAGTAGTTTGGAATGTTTTAGAAGATTGAAATTCAACTGAAATATGGTAGGATCCACTTGGAAATTGCTGCATATTCAATAGCTGTTTTTCTAATTGATTCCCTTTAATTTCTTGTATTACATCGCCCAAAGAATTTATAATTAAAATGGATTGAATTACTTCATTTGGCGAATGCACATAAACAAAATCTTGGGCCGGATTTGGGTAAATACTTACTTCATTTCCTAGGATTTCATTCACTCCAACCAATTGATAATAGGCATAAAAATCATCCAAGAATTCATTGTTATAACCTGTACCAATATAACCAACCCCATTCAAGCAGAACGCAATCGCATTTTTCCTAGGAGGGCCCGGTAAATTGGCCCGTTGTGCCCAGCTATTGGTGTAGTAATTATATTCATAAAGATCTTTTAAATAGGAATAATCCGATCCCTCTCCGGTGCCAACAAAAGCGGTAGGATAGTTTGACCAAGCACAAGCACCAGAACGAGCCATACCGGGAAATTGTGCTTTTAAAATCCATTGATCTGTTTGAGGATTATACATCCAAAAATCATTTCTTTTTGTGCCATCATCACCTGTACCAATAAACCCATTACCTGCTAAAGAAAAAGCAATTGCTTGCCTTCTTGCCGTACCCTCAAAATCTGCAATTTGACCCCATGTATTCGTCTGATTGTCGTAAACATAAAAATCATTTAATAGGCCTGCTGTGCCTTCTCCCGTTCCCACATACGCTTTACCACTCACTACAAATGCAACGGCTTGTCTACGAGGTTGGCCAATAAAATCAGCTTTTTGCGACCACGCCTCTGTAACTGGATCAAACTCCCATAAATCATTTAAATAGGGTACCGTTTGTGCTTGTCCTAAGGCAATATATCCTTTGATTACGCCATTGTTTTCGACTGAAAACCCACACGCAGACGCGCGTTGCAGGCCATCGCCAAAAGCTCCACCGAGTGAGGTTGTTTCATCCCAATCATTTTGAAAAGGACTATAAACATAGCTTTTACGTTTAAATTCCACTTCGTCAAGTCCGGCAACTACCATTCCAATTGATCCAAGTGAAAATGCAGAGGCAGACGCCTTTGGAGGGCCGTTTACAGAATCTTTTTGCTCCCAATAATCTTGTCCAATTGTTGGAAAAGAACCAAGCAAACCGAAAAAAACCATAAGTAGTATTCTCATCGCGCTTAATTTAATAGGAGTTTTACAACATTTGATGAAGTAACATGACCAACTCGAAGGAAATAAACTCCTTTGGGGAAATTAGTTAAGTCAAGTGGTATGTTTTTCGTAATCATCTGAGATAACTGTAGTTTTCCGTGTACATCGAAAAGGAATATTTCGCTTTGTTCTTCTAGGTCAAAATAAATTAATCCTGAACTTGGATTAGGATAGCATTGAATCGATGTTGATTGTAAATTACTTAGTTCAGCCAATGAATTTGAACAGTATTCATACATACTTGATTTTTTTCCTGAATCTCCTTTTCCTAGTCCTACATAAGCTTTATCATTAATTACAAAACTTATTGCGTTTTTACGCTCACTTCCACCATAACTTTGTCGCAGAAACCAAGCGTCCAAAATCGGATTATATTCCAGTAAATCTCCTTGTAAGCCTCCATTTGTGCCCAAACAAACATATCCTTTTTCATTCAACACAAAGGTAGAAGCGCCCCCTCGCTCCATGGCTGGGAATTGCGCAATTCCCGTCCATTCATTGGATCCCGGATTGTATTTATAAAAATCCTTTTTGTATACATCTTGATTCAATCCCATACCCACGTATCCCAAGTCGTTAATTGAAAAAGAACAGAGCTGGTAACGCACGCCTCCCGGAAAATCCGCGCGCTGTATCCATTGATTATTATTTGGTTTATATTCCCAAAGCTGTTTTGAATAAATACCCGGCCCTATTTTTCCACCGCACACAAATCCTTTGTTGTCTGCGGAAAATGCGGTAGCTGAATAAACTCCATTGCCTCCACTACCCGGGTATGGGGCGATTGAATCCCATTGGTTTAGAGTTGGGTCATATTTCCAAAAATCACTTTTTTTATTTCCCATCACGGAAACCTCATTATCAATCCCTAAGCCAACGTATCCAAAGCCATTCAATGAAAAGCCCACAGCATCTCTTCTAGCGGTTCCGGGCAAATCAGCTACTTGGGTCCAAGAATCATCAACTGGATTATATTGCCACAAATCTTTATGAACCACCTCTGCCGTATCCACTCCTGTAGCCACATATCCATATTCTCCAATAGAAAAAGCAACAGCTCGTTCTCTTTTTCCGGCTAAAAAATTGTTCTTTTTTGTCCAGCCGAATGTCGATTGAGCCACAAACGAATTGGAAAGAAATGCCAAAAAGAGGAAAAATAGTAGTGCTCTCATCGTTGAATACTCATTTTTTTGGATCCAACATATTTATCGTCTTGGTAAAACAATACTTGGTAAATTCCGGCAGGAAGATTAAAAACAGATATCTGTTCTAACTCTTTTGTTAGTTCTATTTGACTGATATGTTGAGCCAGATTATTAGTTATAAAAACTCTATTCACGGAAGAGCCTGTCAATTTTTCAATAGTTATGTACTCTGTTGCTGGATTTGGGTAAAAACTAATAAGTTCAATAGGAAATTCATCCAATGAATTGATGGACGGGTTGTACTGCCAAAAGTCATTGAAATTTGCCCCATTTGTTCCCGTTCCATAATACCCTTTATTATCAACAGCAAATCCTACCGGAAAACGACGACTTGTTCCCTTAAAATCTTCCACAGCAATCCATTGATTAATTCCAGGGTTATAAGCCCAAACTTGATCGGTCACCACAGACAATCCGCCTACATAACCACAGGTAACATAGCCCATATCATTGATAGAAAAAGCACTACTTCCACCCGTTGAGACACCAGGAAAATCAGCGCGTTGCAGCCAAGTTTGTTGGGAAGGTTTGAATTCGTATAATTTATTTCCAGATTTTATGAACCCACTGGCTCCTACAGCAAAAGAACAACTCCAAGTGCCGAAATTAATTGGCGATGTTGGCATTAATGACCA
>CAMBBW010000173.1 GCA_945863425.1 Lishizhenia tianjinensis | reverse complement strand
TGGATTACGATCGGAGTTGATGTGTCTGCATATGTTGGACAAACAGTTACTTTGGATTTTGCTACAGGCGATTGTGGTCAAGGTGCTCATTTTGGTTATGCTTACGTGGATGCAGGGTGTGCACCGTTTTTAATTGATTCAAGGTATTGTGAAGTACAAAATGGTTTGAATGTTGCCATATTAACTGCGCCTCCGGGATTTCAAAGTTATTTATGGAGTAATGGCGGAACGAATAATACGACGGTGGTTGTTAATCCGCAACAAGGTGAGGTTATAACCTGTCAAATAACTTCTGTTAATGGATGTGTAGCCAATCTACAAGCAACAATGACACCTTCTGATGTTACGACTTCTTATATTCCAGAATCGGCGTGTGCTGGTGATACAATTAATTTAGTAAATACATCAGTTTACCAAAATGCTATTGAGGACAGTGTTTCATGGACCTCTTCAGACGGTTATACTTCATCGACCACGGACTTTAGTCATGTTTTTACAACACCGGGAAGTTTTCAGGTTGAATTATTCGTGCAGTCTGATGCCGGTTGTAGAGACTCTGTAACTCAAAATATTACGGTTTATGAAAATCCGGTTTCTAGCATTCAATTGACTGATATTTGCCTTGGCGATCAAGCTCAAATCGCATCTACATCAACTATTTCTAATAATTCGCCTTTAATAAGCACCTGGACAATTGAAGGAAATACATTAACGGGTAGTCCGATAACCTATAATTTTTTAGGTGCAGATACGGTTACGGTTACGCTGGTTTCAGAATCTCAGAACAATTGCTCGGATACGGTTCAGCAACAAATTATTATATATGATAACCCAATTGCTGATTTTACCTTTGTTGAACAATGCGCTAATGTTCCAGTAGATTTTACAAATACTTCAACGTTAAACGCTCCACAAAACCTATATTCTTGGGTTTATAATTTGACTGAGGCTGCAACCACTGCAGATTACACCAATTTATTTAATACTCCTGGAAACAATGCGATAACGTTAATTGTGCAGGATGTTTATCCAACTGTTTCTTGTGACGATACGATTACACAACCATTTTTCGTTCATGATTTACCAACTATTCAATATTCTGGGGATACAACCCAATGCGAAGATTTGAGTTTCGTTATTGATAATCAAACCACTGTATCAACGAATGAAACTTTGACTTTTGATTGGACAATGGCCGGATCAACAATTGCTACCACAGAAGATTTGAATTATACGATTAATGACGCTGGTGTGTATCCAATTACATTAACGGCTACTTCTGCTTTTGGGTGTGAATCCGATTCCACGTTTGATATGTACATTTATCCAACACCCCCAGAGCCGATTTTAACAGTTTCAACACCAATTTGTCCGGGAGACCCTGTTACTTTTGAGGCGGTAGGAATACCAAATTCTACAATTCTTTGGACGGGCCCTAATAATTTTAATTCTACAGATTTTACTTTTGCAACTGCAATTGAAATAGCTGGAATAGGCTGGTATACTGCATCCGTTACCTCTGAATATGGATGTCTATCCGATACAAGTAATATTTATGCTTCAATTCTCTACATTTACGGATTTGATGATTTTGAATTCCCTAATGTTATTACAGCAGATGGTGATGGTGTGAATGATGAATTGGATTTACAAACCTATTTTAAAACGTGTGAAGAATATACGCTGTACATATTAAATCGTTGGGGAAATATTGTTTTTACACAAACAATTGATTCCACTCCTTTTAGCGGGTATACGCAAGAAGGAAACGAATTAGAAGAAGGCGTCTATTTTTACAAATTGGTGGTGCATGATGCAGCAGAAGATAAATCTGTTAAATCTGGCTTCATACACGTTGTTAAGTAAACAAATCTTTTTTTTTCTTGTTTGATTTACTTGTACTATGAGTAATTCGAAAAAAGCGATTGTTGTTGGTTCAGGTATTGCTGGAATCGCCTCAGCACTTCGCCTTCGTTCAAAAGGATATGACGTAACGGTTTTTGAGGCAAATCCTTATCCTGGGGGTAAACTATCCTTAAATCAATTGGGAAACTATCGGTTTGATGCAGGCCCCTCATTATTTACAATGCCCCATTATGTGGACGAACTATTTCAACTATTTGATAAAAATCCGGAAGATTATTTTCAGTACGTAACAAATGATATAGCTTGTCATTATTTTTTCCCTGATGGAACGTTTATTCCTTTTTTTGTGGATCGCAATAAAACCGTTAATACGGTAGAAAAAACGCTAAGTATTGATGGCTCCCCGCTATTAAAACAGTTTAAGAAAAGTGAATATATTTACGAAAAAACCCACTCTATTTTTCTTGAAAGCTCCTTACATACTTTGAAGAATTATACTTCAAAGAATATATTTTCCTCCATTCGAGCCCTCCCTTTTTTAGACATTTTTAAAACGATGCACCAAAGCAATGTAATAGGATTAAATCATCCTAAATTAGTGCAAATTTTTGATAGATATGCTACTTACAACGGTTCGAATCCATATCAAGCACCCGGAATTT
Organism: Lishizhenia tianjinensis; assembly: GCA_945863425.1. GTDB lineage: Bacteria > Bacteroidota > Bacteroidia > Flavobacteriales_D > Crocinitomicaceae > UBA952. The sequence continues at coordinate 2,171 of CAMBBW010000173.1, read as the reverse complement.
TAAACATCATTCCACATCTAGAGCATGGTATTGGCTCGTTTTTCCCAACAAAAGGAATGCACTCCATTACAACTAGCTTGGTGAATTTTTCAAAAGAAATGGGTATAAATTTTATTTTAAACTCAAAAGTCTCTGAGATTTTGGTGGAGGGTAAAAAAGTGAAGGGAGTTAAAGTAAATGAAGCAATCTATGAAGCAGATGTCGTTTTTTGTAATTCAGACATTAAACCGGCATATAGCAATTTACTTAAAAATTTACCGAAACCCAAAAAGACATTAAACCAAGAACCATCGAGTTCAGCAATGATTTTTTATTGGGGAATTAATAAATCATTTCCACAATTGGATTTGCATAATATCTTTTTTTCAGCCGATTATGCAGCAGAATTTGATGCTATTTTTAAGCAATCAACGGTTTGTGATGATCCAACTGTGTATGTTCATGTTTCTTCAAAAATAGTGAAAGGAGATGCGCCAGAAGGGTGTGAGAATTGGTTCGTTATGGTCAATGTTCCCTATAATTCCGGTCAAGATTGGGAGAGACTTAGAAGTATGATTCGTAAAAACATCCTAAAAAAACTCAATTCTCTTTTGGGTGAAGACCTAGAAACGTTAATAGAGGAAGAAGATTACTTGGATCCTATTCGAATTGAACAACGCACATCTAGTTTTGGTGGCGCCTTATATGGCGCATCATCCAATGATCGTATGGCCGCTTTTTTCCGCCACCCAAATTTTTCAAAAATAACCGGATTGTATTTTGTGGGAGGGAGTGTCCATCCGGGTGGTGGAATACCACTTTGTTTGCTCTCGGCGAAAATTGCAACTGAGTTTGTGAAATAAAATTTCCCGTTTAATAAAACCGTTTTTTTGTCGTTCTTCCTCTAGTTAATTTCCCTATTTTTGTCTCACAAAAAAAATGTGAAAAGGCTTTATATATTTAGTATTCGGGCATTCACTGGTCCATTTATTGTAACATTGATTATTTCAATGGTTATGCTTATTATGCAGTTTTTTTGGCTGTATATTGATGATTTAATAGGCAAAGGGATTGATATTTTGATCATTTTGGAATTGTTGTTTTATGTTTCTGCTAGTTTGATACCTTTAGCGCTACCCTTAGCAATTTTACTTTCGTCCATTATGACCATTGGAAACATTGCAGAAAACAATGAATTAAATGCATTGAAATCAGCAGGAATGTCCCTCTTTCAAATTTTAAGACCGCTGACGTTTATTGTAGTTCTTATAACTGTCGCTACTTTTTATTTTGCGAATTATGTAATTCCTATAGCGAATTTAAAATGGCATTCGTTGATTTTTGATATTCAAAACACGAAGATATCAGCTTTAATAACCCCTGGGGTTTATAGCAAAGGAATTGAAGGATATGCTATTAAAGTAGATTCAGGAAAGGATAGTTATTTTGAAGGAATTATCATTCATGATCACACGCAACAGAAGGAACTAAAAACAATACGGGCTCAAAAAGGCAATTTATATAAATCAGTCAATGGAAAACACCTCTTTTTTGAATTGAAAAATGGTTCTATTATGGAGGAATTAGAAATTGAAAGTCCTGTATTTATGCCGGGTGGTAAAATCCAACCGAACAGCCGAAACAGTAGACCCTCTCGAAGGGCAACTTTTACAAAAGCCACCTATAAAATGGATTTGACGGGATTTGATTTGAATCGGTCAGATGAAAAAACATTTGCAGACAAACACGAAATGCTGAACGTTTTCCAAATTTCTCATGCGGTTGATTCTGTAAATCTTAAGAGAAATGAAGTAATGCGTACTTTTTTGTTGAATGTAAAAAACGAACATGCTTTTTTTAATAATAAAAACACCACTATTAGCACCTATAATACAACAGGAATAAAAAGTCCAAAGGCTCCTGCTAATGCAATTGTTTTTAATAAATTGAGCTCGTTAGAAAAACAAAAAGCAATTTCCATGGCCCAATCTAAGCTAAGGAGAAAGAAACAATCCCTTCAAAATCAAGGAGAATTTTTCTTAGCAATGGAAAAGGATTTAGACAGTTATTGGATTGAATTTCACCGTAAATTTGCTTTAACCTATGCGATATTAGTTCTTTTCTTCATAGGTGCTCCATTGGGAGCCATTGTAAAAAGGGGTGGTTTTGGTGCTCCTGTTGTTATTGCGGCA
>CAMBBW010000172.1 GCA_945863425.1 Lishizhenia tianjinensis | reverse complement strand
GTTATTTCGCGCACAATTATTGTAAAAACAAAAGGAATAAATTGGCTAAATCGAAAATTTATTCCAGCTATTTCCCCCATTACCTTAATCGCTTTACTTTTTACCATTGTTATTATGTTTAGCTTGAAGGGAGCAATGATTGTTTCCATTCCTTTGGATGTAGTTCAGGTAGCGATACCCTTGGTGATTTTCTTCGCAATCATGTTTATTTTAATGTTTTACTTAGCAAAAAAATCAGGTGCGGATTACGCAGAAAATGTGGCGCTTTCATTCACTGCGTCGGGAAATAATTTCGAATTAGCCATAGCCGTATCCATTGGAGTTTTTGGTATCAACAGTGATCAAGCTTTTGTGGGTGTAATAGGTCCATTAGTAGAGGTGCCCGCTTTAATTTTGATGGTTCGTTTGGCTTTTTGGTTAAAACAAAAGTGGTATACAAACTAATCACAACCATCTATTGAACACGTTCCATCTGCTGAAGTTTTAACAGAAATACCTGATTTAATCATTTCAGTTTGCAATACTTGTTCAAATACTTGATCTGGCTGAGCTCCTGAAATAGCCGTTTGATTATTAATCAGAAAAAATGGAACTCCTCTCACCCCTAATTGACTGGCGGCATAATAATCTGCTTCAACCTCATCCTTGTATTTTTCGCTAGATAATATTAGCAATGCTTCGTTTTCATCTAACCCTACTTTTGTGACTAATTGAGCTATATTCTGATTGATACTCAAATCAATCCCATCTGTAAAATACGCTTTCAGGAACACTTCTTTCAATTCATTCGTTTTTCCAAATTGGTTACCCCAATGCAACAATTGATGAACATTAGCTGTATTAAAAGAAAGAGCTGTATCAAACTGAAAATCAATTCCATAATCCAATGCTTGCTCCCTCAATTGATGTTGAATAGCTTGAATTTGATCCAGTGGATATCCTTTTTTTTCGGACAAATAGTGTGCGGAAGGAACTGAAATGCCTATCGGAAAATCAGGATCCAATTGAAAGCTATGCCAAATGACTTCAGTATCATCAATCAAACCAAGCGTTTCGATGGCCCGTTCCAATTTCTTTTTTCCTAAATAGCAAAATGGACAAACAATATCACTCCAAATTTCAATTTTCATAATTCGTAACAATGAGATTCATAAATAGACAAATTCAAATCATCAAAGAATTGGTCTGGCATAAGGGAGTCGTTTCACTAATTGAAATACGGAATAGCCATCTAATCCATTAATTGAAACTACTTTCCCTAAGTCTAACTGAATAAATCCATCGTCTTGCAACAGTAATTCGTCAACATATATTTTTTCAATTGAAGCAATAATTTGAATTGTTCCATTTTCCTTTATTTCATATTCATTGACATATTTACAGAGCAACTTCAGCGGACTTTCTGCAACAAAAGGAACAGAAATAGTATCGAGGTATTCCTTGGACAAACCTGCTTTATCAAATTCGGAAATTTCTTTTGCATAATTCGCCGAAGTATGATGAGCTTCTTCTATCATAGTTTCAGTTATGGAATTAACAGTGAAGTATTCAGTTTCTTTGATATTAGCATAAGTATGTCGCGGCACTGTAGTTGGCCTTACAATAAAACCCAACAATGCGGGATCACTTCCTAAATGAGTGACACTTGAAAAAATGGCTAAGTTTGTTGATCCGTCCTTTGATTGAGTTCCGATTAGATTGGCAGACTTATATCCCATGCAACTATTGATGAGATTTATTTTAGGTATTTTGTTCCAAGTGGAGAAGTTTTCTTTCGATATACCAATCATCGCTTACCGATTTTATTATTTGAAATAGAGCGCTGACGAGAACATTTAAATCGATTGATATCAGCCACACGCGATTTACTATGTTTCGTATTTGAACATTCAACGCGCTCGCGCCACAAACGATAGCTACTAAATTTCAGTTCTTTTTTCATCAAATTTCGAACAGCTTGTTCATTCAATCCAAACTGATGTTTTATGGCATCAAAAGAAGTACGGTCTTCCCAGGCCATTTCTATGATACGATCAATGTCACTCGCCGAAAGAATATTCTCTTCTGGCTTTTTCTCCTTCACATAAGCCATGGGTGAAGGCAAATCGCTGTAATGACAAATTAGTTTATGTTCCATGTGTTTTGATAACGTTTATCTCTATCATATTGTTCTTCCTGTTTGTCTGTATTGAATTTTCGACCTGCGCGAGGATCATTTCCCACTCCAGCAATGTATGCCCAATTGCCCCAATTAGATGAAACATCATAATCTATTAACTGTGACTCAAAGTAAGCCGCACCCACTCGCCAATCTTGGTCTAAATCGTAAATAAAATAACTCGCCACGATTTGTCGCATGCGATTCGACATCCAACCTGTAGATTTTAACTCAAGCATGGCGGCATTCACAAAATTATTTTCTGTTTTTCCTTCAATCCAAGATTCTATAATTCCAAAATCTCGATTTTCTTTTCGCTCCGAACGTCCTAGAATTCCATGTAATTGATAATATTCAATTGGATACTTTTTAAATGAAAACCGAAAAAAATCACGCCAAATCAATTCAAATATTAACCAATAGGTTGAGTCATTGGCTAAAAATGCATTTTCAAAACGCTTTACTTCATGGTAAATAAATTTAGGCGATAAACAACCTAAGGCTAGCCAAGGTGATAGTTTAGATGAAAATTCAAGTCCCAAAAGTTCGTTTCGCGTTTCTTTGTAATGAAGAATGGATTGTTTCTCAAAAAGATACCAATTAAGATGATGTAAAGCGCTTGTCTCACCCCCCATTTCAGGTAAGGAATGACTTTTACCGTCAGAAATAACATTTTCTGCTTCAATCGATTCAATCCAATTTTTTGGTAATACCGGACAGTTAATTTTCGTAGGAGTTGGAATTAGTTCGCGCACTTCGACTTCCTTCTCCACAATTTTTCGAAACTTAGTGAATACCTCGGGTATGGATGAAATCGAAAAGGGCATATCAGAAGGATGAAAAACGGTGCTTGTGCTGTATTCCTCAAAATCAACTCCTTTTGTGAGTAATAATTTTTTTATGCTATCATTTTGTCTTTTTTCTTCAATTCCCACCTGTTTTTTAGTGTACACTTTATGAATGGAAAACTCACCGATAATCTCAGTTATTACATCAATCGGGTTTCCTTTTTTTACCAATAAATAACCTCCAATTTGTTTTAATTGACCATGTAAGTCTTGAAGTACTTTATGTAAAAATCCTTTTCGAATGGTTCCGAGTCGAGGAAATCCCAACTGTCCCCGATTCATGTGTTCTATATCCCAACAGAAAAGAGGAATCACCAAATCATTTTCTTTAATCGCCTGATGCAAGGTTGTGTTATCGTGAAGTCTTAAATCTGATGTGAATAGAATGATGCCAATTTTCTTCATAATGTTTCAATATTATCCAGATAATAAGACGCTTGTTGTAATATTTCCGTTTTCTGATTTGGATCCATCTTTTTCCAAACATTCAACATCATTCCTATTCTTGGATTTGATTTCAATTTTTCTTGGTGCGCATCATAGAAATTCCAATATAAAGAATTAAACGGACAGGCTCCTTCACCAATTTTCACGTCTTTTTTATAATGGCAATTTTGACAATAATCGCTCATTTTATCGATATAACTTGCCGAACTCACATATGGTTTGGATCCGACAATACCTCCATCAGCAAATTGACTCATTCCGCGTGTATTCGTAATCTCCACCCACTCGAAGGCATCAATATAAATCCCAAGATACCATTGATCAACCTCATCGGGATGAATACCAGCAAGTAAGGCAAAATTTCCTGTGATCATCAATCGTTGAATGTGGTGTGCATAAGCTTGTTCAAGTGATTGTTTGATTGCATGTTTCAAGCAATTCATCTTCGTTTCACCTGTCCAGAACCAATTTGGCAGTGGATTTTGATGATTAAAAAAATTCAATGTTGCATAATCCGGCATTTTTGCCCAATAAATTCCACGCATGTATTCGCGCCAACCGAGAATCTGTCGAATGAATCCTTCAATTTGATTTAATTCATACCGATTAGGGAAATCCGAATAAGCCTTTTCAGCGCGATGAATTACCTCTAAAGGATGAAGCAGCTTAACATTCAAGGCAAAAGATAAACGTGAATGATACAAATACCAATGCTTTTCAGTCATAGCATCCTGTAAGGTTCCAAAATACGGTAGTGCCATTTCCACAAAATCATCCAATAAGGATAATGCTTCTTGCCTTGTTGTCGTCCAAGAAAAAGAACTTGAATCTATCTCACCTATAGTTTGAATTCCAGCCTCTTCAATTTCAGCCAACAAATGAGCGCAATTCTTCTCGAGTAAAGGCGTTGTTAAAATCTGGTGATTTTTGGGGACTTTCTTCCTGTTTTCTTGATCAAAATTCCATTTCCCACCAATCGGTTGATTCGCAAAATCTACTAAGACTTGATGTTTCACACGCATTTTACGGTAAAAGGTCTCCATCAAATACGTTTTCTTACCTTCAAAAAGGTCTTTTAGTTCATCTCGTGATGTCAAGAAATGATGAGAATCACAAGTGAAAACAGGTAAACCAATCGTAGTTGATAACGCACCCAATTCTTGATTAACGCGATATTCATCGGGAAGTTGATAATGAATTTCATCAACACTAAACTGTTTTGCAAGTGCGTTCAAATTTTCCGTGAACGATTGTTGATTATCTATGTCGTTTATTTTGAAATACTTTACTTGATAACCTTTTGCAACCAAACCCTCGGCAAACTTGCGCATTGCATCAAAAATGGCGACTACCTTTTGAATATG
>CAMBBW010000171.1 GCA_945863425.1 Lishizhenia tianjinensis | reverse complement strand
CCACGGTTGAGGATCAATCTAATTTACAATCAGGAAATTACACGGTTACAGCAACAGATTTCAAAGGATGCAGTGCCACACAATCCTATTTTGTTTCTCAACCCACATCAGCATTAACGTCCCAAATTTCAATGACTCCGGTGATTTGTTATTCTCAAGCCACAGGAACAGCTACTGTAATGGCTTTTGGAGGAACTGCCGGGTACACATACCTATGGTCAAATGGCCAAACAGCGCAATCCGCAATAGGATTAATTGCAGGAAATTATTCTGTTGTTGTAACAGATGTAAATAAGTGTCAATCAACGGCTAATATTACTGTTACGCAGCCAAATTTACTTGCTGTAAATTTAAATCCAACTAACGTGTTGTGTTATGGAAATGCTTCTGGCAGCATCAGTTCTTCCGTTCAAGGAGGCGTTCTTTCTTATACGTATGCATGGAGTAATCTAGCCATCACGTCGGGGATAAGTAACCTGATTGCAGGACAATACTCAGTAATCGTTACCGATGCAAATGGATGTTTAGCTTATGACACTACCCAAATCAATCAGCCTTTAGGGCCGTTAACATATAATTTAACGACAACTAACAACCTGTGTTTTGGAGCTGCATTAGGTACTATCGATTTAAGCGTTTTCGGAGGTACGTCAACCTATAATTATTCGTGGTCAAATACACAAAACACACCTGATCTTGCCAATTTAATTGCTGGAAATTATCAAGTTATAATTAGTGATGCGAATGGGTGTCAACTTCTAGTTGATACGACAATATATCAACCCACTCAAATTCAATCTACAGCATTAATGAGCCCTGTTAAGTGTTTTGGGGGCAACGATGGATTTTTAAACATTACTGTTTCAGGAGGAATTACTCCATACATATATCTTTGGTCTAATGGTCAAACAACCCAAGACATTGACTCACTATCAACGGGGAGTTATTCTGTTCAAATTACAGACTCCAACGGTTGTATTCGAAATTTCACCTATGCCGTTTCACAACCAGCTCAACCCATAACACTTTCGTTAACTCAAACCAATGTAGCTTGTTTTGGTGAATCGACAGCCTCAATTAATTTGACGGTTTCAGGAGGCACACCAACTTATTCCTATTCTTGGAGTAACGGTCAACCCACTCAAGATGTTTTCGCACTAGATACTGGTATTTATCAAGTTATTGTAACGGATATAAATAATTGTCAAGACTCTATTTCTACACTCATTACACAGCCCGCAGAACCCTTACAACTAAGCGAGAGCCACCAAGATATCCTTTGCTTCGGGGCATCTACAGGTTCTATTGATTTATCGGTTTCTGGTGGTACACTTAATTATATTTTTGATTGGTCGACCAATATTCAAACAGAGGACATTGGAAATATCCCTTCAGGTAATTACCAAGTAATTGTTATTGATGCAAATGGATGTGATGACACACTAAATGTTCAATTGATTCAACCCCAAGCTCCAATTGATGTATTATTTGATATTGAAAATGTTGCTTGTTTTGGAGATAGCACTGGTAGCATTGAAGCAAGTTTTGTAGGTGGGACCGCTCCGTATCAATTCAACTGGTCTACAGCTGATTCAACTTTATTTATTGATTCGCTTCCTATTGGAGTCTATGCCATACAAGTCATTGATTCAAATAGTTGTACTTACATAGAAACTGCCATTATTTTTCAGCCAGCCTTTCCTTTATCAGCAACATACGCTACAATTGAACCACAATGCTTTGGTTATTCAGATGGACAATTGATAGTTTCTACAACTGGAGGCACACCAGGCTATCAATATAATTGGTCAACAAATGATTCAACTTCAACCATTGACTCCATTCCTACGGGTAATTATTCCGTTCAAATTACGGATGCCAATGGATGTGTCTTTGATTTAGCTTGTTTCCTTGACCAACCAGCACAAATTCAACCTTCATTTGATTCGGACATCCTTGTTGGATGTAGTCCGTTAGTGGTGGAATTTTTCAATACCTCAGATGCTGATTTTAATTGCGCATGGACATTTGGTGATTCATTGAGTTATACTGGTTGTGATGATGTTATTATAACATTTGATACAGGAGGAGTGTACGATGTAAATCTAATTGCCTATGATGCCAACGGTTGTTTTAACGACATAACTTACACAAATTATATAACGGTAAATCAAACCCCATCGGCTAGTTTTACTGCAGACCCAACTGTACTTTTCCCAGAAAGCCCAATCACAAACATTCTGAACACATCTATTGGTGGAGACTTCTACATTTGGAACATGGGCGTGGGTGATCCCGATGAAATGTATTTTGAACCAGGTGATTATCAATTTCCCGCCAATATTTCAGATACATTTTTAATTACCATGTACGCCGTAACTACCGAAGGTTGCGCCGACACAGCTTATCAGCAAATCCTATTTAACAACGATCCTTTTTATTACATTCCAAATACGTTTATCCCCGATGGGGACAATAGAAATGATGTTTGGTTACCCATTTTTTCTAATTTAGATAATGTAAAAAAATACAATGTGCAGGTATTTAATCGATGGGGAGAACTAGTTTTTCAAACAAATGACCCGTCTAAAGGATGGGACGGAAACTACCACGGTACAAATTGTCAAGATGGAACATATACTTGGAAAATGCAATTTACTTGGTATGATTATCGGGTATATGACAAAGCCGGGCATGTTAATCTTCTTCGGTAAATAAATACTGATCTATTTTCAACGTAAATTAAACCCTCTTCAACCCTACTCGTTTTCTTGCGGCATCCACTTCTAATACTTGAACTTGAACATGTTCATGCAAGGCAATAAACTTGGCGGGATCCTCAACATATACGTCAGCTAAGTTTGATTTATGAATTAACCCATTTTCCTTGATTCCAATATTAACAAAAGCTCCAAAAGCAGTTACATTGGTGACAATTCCTGGTAAAATCATTCCGGTACGCAAATCATCTATTGTTCGAATGGTTGAATCAAACTCCAATACTTTCGCTTTTTTTCTCGGATCTCTTCCTGGTTTTTTTAGTTCCTTTACTAAATCATCAAAAGTGAAACTATCCAATTCAGGAAAATCCGCCTTATTCAGTTGCCCAGCCAAGGATTCATTTCCAATAAGTTCTTTTACTTCGACTTTAAGATTCTTTGCCATTTTTACTACAACCGAATAAGATTCGGGATGCACCGCCGAATTATCTAATGGATTTTCTGAATTTCGAACACGCAAAAATCCTGTTGCTTGCTCATATGCTTTATCTCCTAAACGCTTCACTTTTTTTAGTTCTTCTCGCGATTGAAAAGGTCCATTTTCCGCCCGATACGCAACAATATTCTCTGCCAACGCTGGACCCAATCCGGAAACATAACTCAATAAATAAGGCGATGCGGTGTTTAAATCTACTCCAACCGCATTCACGCAAGAAATAACCACATCATCTAGGCCATTTTTCAATAATGTTTGATTGACCTCATGCTGGTACTGCCCTACTCCAATTGACTTAGGATCAATTTTAACTAATTCAGCCAAAGGATCCATTAATCGTCGACCAATGGAAACTGAACCGCGAACAGTGACATCAAAATGTGGAAATTCCTTTCTCGCAATTGAACTGGCGGAGTAAATAGAAGCCCCATCTTCTCGAACCACAAAAACTTCCAAATCACGATCAAATCGAATATGTTTCACCAAATTTTCTGTTTCTCTTCCTGCTGTTCCATCGCCAATCGCAATCGCATCAATTTTATATGCCTGGACCCATTGAGCCAATTTGGATTTCGCAGCGGAACTCTCATTTTGAGGAGCATGGGGATAAATAGTTTGATTCATTAATAATTCACCAGATTCATCCAAACATACCACTTTGCACCCCGTTCTAAATCCTGGATCTATCGCAAGAATTCTTTTCGATCCCAGAGGTGGAGCCAATAACAACTGACGTAGATTGGTAGAGAACACTTTAATTGCTTCTCTATCCGCTTTCTCTTTTGCTTCATTTAAAACATCATTCTCCAATGATGGACTAATTAACCGCTTAAAAGATTCCTTGCATGCCGCTAAAACAATTTGAGCGCATGCATCGTTTCCTTTCACAAAATACCGTTCCAAAATTTCAAGAGCTTCCGTTGAATCAGGCTGACTTTTAAGAGAAATATATCCTTCTCTTTCTGCTCTAATTAACGCTAATAAACGATGTGAAGCGCATCGATTTATTGACTCTGAAAAATCAAAATAATCACGGTATTTGGCAGCCTCTTCCTCTTTTCCTTTAACTAATTTGGATACTAAAACTGATTTTCGTTGAAACAATTGACGCAATCGAGACCGTATTTGTAAATTTTCATTCATCCACTCTGCCATGATATCCTTTGCACCAGAAATAGCTGATTGTACATCCTCAACCTCACCTTTAACAAACTTTTCTGCCATAAACTCTGGATCACCACCACGTTGTGAAATAATCATCTTGGCTAATGGTTCTAAGCCTAATTTTTTAGCCTTTTCGCCTTTTGTTACTCTTTTTTGCTTGTAGGGCAAGTACAAATCTTCTAATATAACCGAATCAAAACAATTTTCTATTTTCTCCCGCAATTCATTCGTTAATTTCTCCTGTTCATTAATGGCAGTTAGTATCGTTTGCTGCCGAGCAGTTAACTCATCAAATTTCTTGGAGTTATCTCGAATTAAAGCAATCTCCACCTCATCCAATCCATTTGTCATTTCCTTGCGGTAACGAGCAATAAAGGGTATTGTTGATCCCTCATCTAATAATTTTAATGTATTAATAATCGATTTGGGTTGCAGGCCCGAATTCGCTTGAATGTAATCCTGTTTTTGCAT
>CAMBBW010000170.1 GCA_945863425.1 Lishizhenia tianjinensis | reverse complement strand
AAAATTCACTGTGGATGGAGTTAAAAATTTAGGTCCTAAAATCAACACACCAGCGAATGAATTATTTCCTACCCTAGGTTCCAATGGAGAATTGTTTTTCGCATCCGATGGTCATCCAGGTTTTGGTGGATTAGATATTTTTGTCGTTGCCCCAGATGCGGTTGCTAATACTTGGACGGGTGTACCAGAAAATTTAGGTTCGCCGATTAATGGTCAAAGTAACGATTATGCTATTTATGACATGAATCGTACAACAGGATATTTCACTTCTGAGCGCAAAGGTCCAAATGGTGAATATTCACCGGATATATACAGTTACAAAATGCCTGAAGTACTGTATGATTTAAATATCATCGTATATGAACGTGGGACTAAAACCAGAATTGAGGACGCAGCTGTAGTTTTAACTGAGGTAGATGGTGAATTTAATGACACTAAAAACACAAATGGAAAAGGTAAAACTGGTTGGGAAACTGATGCATCAAAAAATAGAATTATTATCGGAAACAAAACCTACAAAATCATTGCATCAAAAGAAGGATATGTGAATGATGTAAGAGGAACAACCATTACTACTGTTGGAGTGACTGGCAGCAAAAGCTTTCTAGTAGAAATTTCCTTGTTGCCGTTAAGAGATATTGTATTGAATGAAGTTCAGTATGTTCGTAGTCAATGGACATTTATAAATGATGCAACTTGTAATTCAATTGACTCTATTGCTAAAGTGAAAGAAGAATTAGATAATTTCCCGAATGTTGTCATTAAAATATTTTCACACACCGATGCACGTGACGCAGATGATCGTAACCAAACGCTTTCTGAAAATCGCGCAAGAGCATATTATACGGCTTTGGTAGATTTGGGTGTTGATCCAAGAAGAATTATTCCTGAAGGTAGAGGTGAGAAAGAGCCAAGAAAATGGAAAGATGACCAAGGTGTTGAAGTGGTTTTAACTGAAGAGTATATTAATCAATTTAAAACTACTGAGCCGAAGAAATTTGAATATCTTCATCAGTTAAATCGTCGCACAACAGCTGAAGTTGTTAGACAAGATTTCAATCCAACAGCAGATCCTGAAACGATGGAAGAAGCCAAGAAAAAAAGAAATTATAAAAGTTATTTAAAATATTAATTTCAAATCCCGCTAATTTTAGCGGGATTTTTTGTATATTCATAATACAGTTTTAGTATTATGAAAGAGCAGTTTTTACAGTTGGTTTGGAAGTTGAAGTTATTCGAGCATTCTAATTTGAGACTTTTTGATGGAAGAACTATCATCATTAAAGATTATGGGATTTACAACTCAAATGAAAGTGGCCCAGATTTTTTAAATGCCCGAGTTAAAATAGATAATATTATTTGGTCAGGCAATATTGAAATACATTTAAAGTCATCTGATTGGTATAAGCATAATCATCAAAAGGATTTTGCATACAACAATGTTATATTACACGTTGTGTGGGAGAATGATTGTTCTGTTGAAATAAATGGTTGGGAAATCCCTGTTTTGGAACTCAAGGATAGGGTTCAACCAAATCTAATTGTGAATTTTTCAAAATTTCAAAAATCCATTTCAATTTTCCCATGTAAGCGATTGATAAGCAATATAGATTCAATCTATTTGAGGCAAATGATGGATGCCTCTGTGTTTCTTCGATTGGAACGAAAAACAGCCTTACTGATTGATCAGGATTTTAAACAACTTGCTTATACCCTTTTCTCAAAAGCGATAGGTGGCAAAGTAAATCAATTTGCGTTTGAATATCTGGCGCAAAACTTACCTTTTTCATTAATTGAACAATTAAACCACAATCAAAGAAAATTAACTATTGCTTCTCATGGTGGTTTGGATTTATCAAATCAATCTGAATTATCCAAGGTATTAGTAAATTACAAGCGAAAAGGGATGCGCCCAGCCAGTTTTCCGGAAAAAAGATTGATGCAATTTGCTAATATTATTCCAATTGTCTTTAAATTAAATGAGTTGATTGAATTGTCCCCTGAAGAGTTAGTTTTTCAGTTTCGTAAGTATATCCAAAAATTGGATGTTTCGATCTCTTTTGACTCACAAAATTTATTATTAATTAATGCTGTAGTCCCCTATTTATTTATAAGGGGTAAATATTCTGGGTTCGATCATCTACAGGAAAAAGCAAGTGATATTTTAGCAATTTTACCCCCAGAAAAAAACAATACTGTTTCAAAAATGAAGGAGCTTGGATTCGAAGCGGATAATTCACTTGATTCTCAAGCTTTATTGGAAATTTATAACGAATTTTGCTTATCTAAGAAATGTTTGAATTGTACAATTGGAATGAAAATTATTAATTCATGATTAGTAAAAATATTCAGAAAATATTACTTTATTTTGAGTTTAAGTCATTTGGTGTATGCAAGTGGTGGGGCCGAAAGTTAGGCTTAGATTCCTCGCGTGTAAGAATTGCATTTATTTACACCTCTTTTTTCACCTTAGGATCACCATTGATTTTATATTTTGCAACACATTGGATTTTAGAACATAAACATTATTTCAAATTGGAGCGCAAAAAGAAAAATACGATTTGGGAGTTATAAAATTTATATGAATTTGTGAGGCTATGAAGTTGTTAATTACTGGATCTAACGGTTTGTTGGGTCAAAAAATCGTCAATCAATGTTTGAATAGGAAAATTAATTTTCTTGCAACATCACTTGGCGAAAACAGAAATTCATTTTGTCCAAAAGAAAACTATTCTTCACTGGATATTAGGGATCAAAATGAAGTAGAGCGTTGTTTTAATGACACTATTCCGACACACGTTATACATACTGCTGCTATGACCAACGTTGATCAATGCGAATTGGATCCAATTGGTTGTCAAGAGTTAAATGTTACATCTTCACGATATTTATGGGAGGAATGTAAAAAGAATAATATACATTTTCAATTACTTTCGACTGACTTTGTATTTGACGGAGTTAAAGGAAATTACGCAGAAGCGGATAAACCAAATCCTTTAAGTGTATATGCTCATTCAAAAGTGGATGCTGAAAACCTATTGTTGGGTGCTCAAAATAAAAATTGGTCTATCGTTAGGACAATTATTGTTTATGGACAAGGAGAAAATCTTTCCAGAAACAACATTGTATGTTGGGCAAAAGAGGCATTGGCGAAAAATCAAGAAATGAATATTATTGATGATCAATTTCGTTCTCCAACTTGGGCTGACGATTTAGCATGGGCATGTATTCGAATTTGTGAGTTAGAAAAAAGAGGGGTTTTTCATATTTCGGGACCTGAAACAATGTCAATATTCGAAATAGTAAGTCGTGTGGCCCGATTTTACGATTTTAATTCCGATTCAATTGTTAAAACAGATAGCTCAACTTTGAATCAACCGGCTAAAAGGCCACCAAAAACTGGTTTCGACCTTACAAAAGCAAAAAATGAATTAGGGTACAATCCAAAAACACTTGAAGAAACTTTAGCATTTTTGAAGTAAAATTGTATCTTCGTGATTCTCAAATAAATTAAACTATGTCAGGACAAGAAGCAAGTGGTTGGGGATCTAGGGTTGGATTGGTTTTAGCAATGGCGGGAAATGCAGTTGGATTAGGTAATTTCATCCGTTTTCCAATACAAGCCATTCAAAATGGAGGAGGAGCCTTCATTATTCCTTATTTAGTATGTTTTCTTTTGATGGGTATTCCTTTGCTTTTCGTTGAATGGTCAATTGGTCGATTTGGTGGTAATAAAGGTAATCACAGTACACCATTCATTTTACATGAAATGGATAAAAGGGCATTGTGGAAATATATTGGTGTATTCGGTATTTTTACCAATCTTGTCGTTGCTGCATATTACTGCTATTTGGAGTCCTGGACATTGTCATACATGTGGCAAAGTATTATAGGAACATTTGATGGTCAGACACAAGATCAAGTCGCTGGTTTCTTTGGGGAATATACCTCACTAAATTCCATAATGCCTATATTATTTTGGGTTTTATGCCTTTTCATGAACACATGGATTTTGTCAAGAGGATTGAGTGGTGGCGTTGAGAAAGCTTCTAAAATTGGTATGCCATTATTAATTCTTTTTGGTGTTTTTCTAGCCTATAAAGCGATAACTATTGAAAAGGGGCAGCTTGGTGCTATAGAAGATGGATTTAAAGGATTAGAGTTTTTATGGGAACCCAAATTTGATTCTATTTGGAATACCAAAGTATGGCTGGCTGCAGCAGGTCAAATATTTTTTACTTTATCAATCGGGATGGGGTCCATTCAATGTTATGCTTCCTATGTTGGAAAAAAAGATGATATTGCTTTGAATGCAATGAGCGCAGGCTGGATGAATGGATTTGTTGAGATAGTGTTGGGTTCTGCGATACTTATTCCAATATCTATTGGTTACTTGGGAATAGAAGGTGTTCAAGATTTAGTGAAAGAAGGTGGTGGCTTTGGATTAGGTTTTCAAACGCTACCTTATTTATTTGAACAATGGGGTGGGGTTATGTCCGTAATTGCCGGGATTGCTTGGTTTGGCTTGTTGTTTTTTGCAGGTATCACATCGTCTTTAGCTATGGGTACTCCTGTTATGGCATTTTTGCGCGATGAGTTTAATTGGAAGGAAAGCAATGCCGCATGGATGTTTGGAGGCCTTGTATTAATTTTAGGCTTGCCAACAGTGTTGTTTTATAATTATGGTGTTTTTGATGAATTTGATTATTGGGCGGGCACGGTTTCTCTAGTTGTATTTGCATTTGCAGAAATTATTTTATTTGCATGGATTTTTGGAATGGACAAAGGCTGGGCTGAAATCAATATGGGGGCCGAAATCAAAGTCCCAAAAGCCTATAAGTTTATTATCAAATACGT
>CAMBBW010000169.1 GCA_945863425.1 Lishizhenia tianjinensis | reverse complement strand
AAATGGCGACAATGTGGTAAATCGTTCAAATGAAATGCCTTGGTATGATGGTCCAACGCTTATGTATAGCTTAGAGAATATTCAAGTAGCGAATGATGTGAATCACTTAGACATGCGTTTTCCGATTCAAACAGTAATCCGTCCTAGATCAAAAGAATTTCCTGATTTCAGAGGTTATGCAGGTCGTTTGGCGGGAGGAATTGTTCGTGTAAATGATGAAATTAAAATTTTACCCTCCGGATTAACATCAACAGTTAAAGCGATTCATGGGCCCAAAGGTTCAATAGAAGAAGCCTTCGCTCCTCAGTCTATCACCATTGAATTATCCGATGATATTGATATTAGTCGAGGAGACATGTTGGTGAAAATAAATAATGTTCCCGACCAACAACAAGAAATTGACGCCATGGTTTGTTGGCTCGGAAACAAACCACTAGAGGTTGGATGCAAATATGCAATCAAGCATACAAGTAGAGATGGAAGAGTAATTATTCAAGAAATCGTATATCAAACAGACTTAAACTCAATCACACGCAATGAAGAGGTGGATGAATTAAATACAAATGATATTGGAAGAATAAAATTGAAATCATCCATCGCTTTAATTAAAGATAGTTATAGACAAAATAAAATAACTGGGTCTTTTATATTAATTGATGAAGGAACCAATAATACGGTTGGTGCTGGGATGATTTTGTGAAAAAGAAAATCGATAAATAAATTTTAGATTAAATGAAAGAAAATTGGACAGAAGTAATTAATCCCAAAAGATCAATATTCGATATCAATTTTAAAGAAATATGGAAGTATCGAGATTTAATCATGCTATTCGTCAGAAGAGATTTTGTATCTGTTTACAAACAGACCGTATTAGGTCCACTTTGGCTCTTTATTCAACCCCTGTTTACAACACTTACATTTTTCTTTGTTTTTAATAAAATCGCTAAGATTCCGACAGATAACATCGACCCAATTCTATTTTACCTTTCTGGAATTACCCTTTGGAACTACTTCTCCGATTGCTTTAGTAAAACATCGAATACATTTGTAGCGAATGCAGGGATTTTTGGAAAAGTTTATTTCCCTCGACTAGCAACCCCTATTTCCATTGTTATTTCGAATTTAATAAAATTAGGGATTCAAATAATGTTATTCGTAGCAATTATGCTCTACCAAATAATGTTTAATAATGTACAAATAAACATAAACTCACACATATTTATTTTACCATTTCTCATTTTATTGATGGCCGTTATGGGTTTAGGATTGGGAATTATTTTTTCAGCTTTAACAACCAAATATAGAGATTTAAGTTTCTTACTAACTTTTGGCATCCAATTATTAATGTATGCCACTCCAATTATTTACCCATTAAGTTTTACATCAGGTAAATTGCATAGTCTAATCAGTATGAATCCATTAACTCCCATTATGGAAAGTTTTCGATACGCATTTTTCGGCATTGGCTCTTTTGATTGGAGTGGATTAGCAGTAACCAGTGTATTTAGTTTTAGTGTATTATTTTTAGGAATAATTATCTTCAATCAAGTTGAGAAAAGTTTTATGGATACAGTTTAAGAATGAAATAATTGATACTAATTTAATTTATTATATGAAAAAGTACACCTTCCTAGAAGCTACCGAATGCAACATGTGCGGAAACCCAACGCCTAAAAACAAAATAATCGGAGTAAGAATGAATCGATCTCAGGGATTTAGGCCCTTAAAAAATACTGGGATTTCTTTGACCATTTTAAAATGCAGATCTTGTCATTTAATCTATAGTGATCCATTACCCATTCCAAATGACATTCATGACCATTATGGAATTCCGCCCGAGGATTACTGGGCAGATTGGTACTTTGAACCGGCTCCAGATTATTTTAAATTTCAAATCGCTAAGGCGAAAGAGCTCATGAAATCTGAAGGTGAATTACGCGCATTAGACATTGGTTCTGGGATCGGAAAATGCATGATTGCATTGAAAGAAAATGGATTTGATGCTTATGGATTAGAACCATCTGAACCTTTTAGAAAAATGGCGATAACGAAAATGGGAATTGAACCTTTAAGAATTGAACACAAAATGATTGAAGACGTTGATTATCCAGAAAATCACTTTGACTTTGTCACGTTTGGAGCTGTCTTAGAGCACCTTTATGACCCTTCTGAAAATTTAAAAAAAGTAAACAAGTGGTTGAAACCCGGTGGAATTGTACATGCTGAAATTCCTTCATCTGATTGGTTGATACCCAGATTTTACAATTTTTTTTATCGATTAATTGGCAGCAGTTTCACAAGTAACTTAAGTCCGATGCACGAACCATTTCACTTGTTTGAATTTTCATTAAAGTCGTTTGAGGAATTCGCAGGTAAAAATAATTTTGAAATCGCTTTTTATTACAGAACACCAGGGAAAGTATACTATTTCCCTACATTTACACATACTATAATGAAAAAAATTATGATCAAAACGGGCACTGGTATGCAATTGTGTGTGTTTATGAGGAAATTAAAAAGTAATTAATTCGTATTGCTTTACTTTTTGAAATCACATGAAAATTGATACAATAAATCTTTAACTTTTCAACTCTATACATTTACTGATATTATGGAAGTAATAAAAGTCGAAAATCTTTACAAGCAATATCGTCTAGGACAAATCAGTACTGGGTCAATAGCCCATGATCTAAACCGATGGTGGCACACTGTTCGTGGAAAAGAAGACCCTTATGAAAAAGTAACCGGATTGAATAATAGAGAATCATCAGGGAGCAACAACTACGTATGGGCCTTACAAGACATCAATTTTTCCGTCAATCAAGGAGAAGTACTAGGCATCATTGGAAGAAACGGAGCTGGGAAAAGTACATTACTTAAAATTCTTTCCAAAGTAACTTCACCCACAAAAGGAAGCATCAAAGTGAATGGAAGAATCGCATCTCTGTTAGAAGTTGGGACCGGTTTTCATCCTGAATTAACGGGTAGAGAAAATATTTTTTTAAATGGAGCCATTTTAGGCATGTCCAAAAGTGAGATTCGATCTAAATTCGATGAAATTGTTGCGTTTTCAGGGGTTGAAAAATACATCGACACACCGGTTAAACGCTATTCATCGGGAATGTATGTTCGATTAGCCTTTGCAGTTGCGGCACATCTTGAACCCGAAATTTTAATTGTAGATGAAGTGCTGGCAGTTGGGGATGCAGAATTTCAGAAAAAATGCTTGGGCAAAATGAAAGATGTTTCAGAGCAAGGAAGGACAGTATTGTTTGTGAGTCATAATCTTGTTGCTGTGAAATCTCTTTGCAAACAAGGAATACTAATGGAGCGAGGAAGTATTTCATTCATTGGTTCCGCAGAAGAAACAGTAGAACATTACATGAAAGCCAATGCAGAGCAATTGAATACGTTCGTTTCTTATGACACACGAAGTAATGCTCCTGGAAATGAGTGTATTAAAATTAATAAAATTGAAGTTAATCCATCAAATCCTTTCATTACGGATGAAATAAAAATTCATTTTTCCTTTTGGAATTTAACAGATGATCCGAGTATTTTTTTGGCCTTTGATTTAATTGATTTACACGAGGAAGTGGTATTTGGTTCAGGTTTTTCATTTGAAACAGGTCTTGATAATTTATGCCACGGAACATGCATAATACCTTCAGATTTAATGAATGATGGAGTTTATTCATTACAGTTATATTTCAATTCGTCAGACATGAGACTTTTGTTGAATATCCCTAGCAAAATTTTCTTTGAAGTTGCAGATAAGGAAAGAAATTATGCCTATTTCGGGAAAATAAATGGCGTTGTTCGACCAAAATTAAAATGGAACGTGGGATGAAAAAGATTGCTATTCTTCAATCAAATTATATTCCTTGGAAAGGCTATTTTGATATTATTCGTCAATCAGATATTTTTGTCATTTATGATGAAGTGCAATACACCAAAAATGATTGGCGAAATAGAAACTTAATAAAAACTCCAAACGGAATTGAATGGCTTACTATTCCTGTCAATCAAAAAAATTTAGAACAAAAAATTAATGAAACTTTCGTTTCTACAACTAATTGGAATAAGAAACATTGGAATTCCATTTTATGTAATTACTCAAAATCGCCTTATTTTAAAACATATGGCACAGTCATTAAGGAGCTTTACGAAAGTCTCGAAACAAAAAATCTATCTGAGATAAACGTTCTTTTTATTAAAGGTATCAATCGTATTTTAGGAATAGAAACCGAAATCATTGATTCAAGAACTTTGAATCTAACTGGCGACAAAAATAACCGATTAATAGAAGCTGTGAAAAACTTAAATGGTACTCATTACATTTCTGGACCCGCAGCTAAAAGTTATCTCAATACAGATAGTTTTGAATCAGAATCAATAAAAGTAGAATGGATGGATTATTCATTTTATTCTGAATACCCTCAATTATTTGGAGAGTTTAAGCACAATGTGTCAATTCTTGACCTTATATTTAATGTTGGTCCAGATGCCATAAAATTTCTTAAAAAATCATGAAACGTCTCGCAATCATCGGTTCAGGTGATTTAGCATTGCAAATTGCACATCATGCAATTTTTGACAATCATTATAGTGTGGTTGGTTGTTTCGATGATTATAAAGAGGAAGGTGATTTTAATAAAAATCTACTAATTTTAGGAAAATTAGACATGATTGAAAGTTGCTATAAAAATGACGTTTTTGATGTTTTAATTATTGGAATTGGATACAACCATATGGATTTTAGAAACCAACTCTTTACCCGCTATAAAAAAATCATTCCTTTTGGAACAATTATCCATTCAAGCTGTCAAATTGATAAGTCTACAATGATAGGGAGTGG
>CAMBBW010000168.1 GCA_945863425.1 Lishizhenia tianjinensis | reverse complement strand
AGAATGATATTACAATACATTGAACTCACCTTATCCCTTTTCTGTTTGTTAACTGTAATTGGTGTATTCGTTATCAGAGCGCGCAAATTAGGAGATGAAACATCCATAAAAACATGGGGATATCCTTTTACTCCCCTCTTATTTATTGGGGTCACACTTTGGATGATTTATTATTTTGTTCAAATGGAACCCATGCGATTGGTATGGACTCTTCTAACCATTTTATTTGGACTTGGCATCTATTTTCTACGTAATTATTCGAGAAAGCTTTACATTGAAGCATTTAAAAATTCCTTCAATTTAAAGGGAAGGACTAATAGGTATGAATATTGGTCATTTTTTATTGCCAATATTTATTTAACAATGTTAGGATTTGTTCTTTTTATAAGTATTAATAAATTAATTTCAAATCTTGAAAATGTCAATTTGTATCATTTGATTGTTTCCATTTTTATAATTTTATTTTATTTAAGCTTATTGATTATTCAAATCCCATTAATTGCACTGAGTGTAAGGAGAATGCATGATCACGGTAAAAGTGGCTGGTATGTTTTTGTTCCTATTTACAGTTTAATTTTGTCGTTGCAAAAAGGAGATTTGAAAAGAAACATATATGGAGATACACTACAATTAAAGGATTAACTTTATTTTCTTTACAGGGTTCTATTTTTTAAATTAATTTTAGGGTTGAATCATCATGAAGAAAGTCTTTTCAGTCGTAATTTTTTTCTCATTTTTTTGTGCAATTAAAGCACAAAGATCTAAAGAAGATTTCTACGCATCACTTCTGGGAAAAGATTCATTAGTGGATTATGTACTGAGAAACCGTGATAAATTCCATCTGCAGTTTATTGTTACGGATATTGAACGTGACGAGGATGGCAATGAATTATTCCATACGTATGATTTTAGTACGAATGAGTATTTCTATCCGGCAAGCATGGTAAAACTTCCAACTGCAATTGCTACCCTAGAGATGCTAGACTCCATGCAAATGCCAAGAGAGAGCTATATTAAAATGAATAGAGATGTGTTGTGTGGGTCAAGTACCTTTGCTGAACTCACTCAAAAACGGAACATCCCCATTAGTTTAGCGCTGGAAGATATGCTATCTATTAGTGACAATAATTATTACTCCTTGTTTTTTCATGTTGTAACTCCACGAAACTTAAATCATTTTTTAATGAAACATGAATTAAATAACTCAATGATTTATAGTAGTTTTTCGGGTTGTCCTAGGGGAAAAGATGTTACAACTAATTCATATTCAATTTTTAATTCAACTGGAGAAAAGCAATTCTCTCAAAAGGAAACGAAATTAGATTCGATTGATTACATGCATCGTCTCCCCTACAGTACTTCAAAACTTGTCGGAAAATATCAGATAGAAAATGGAAAAAAAATTGATAAACCCTACAATTTTAATTATCACTTAGACTATCCTTTAAAAGATATTCATTCAACAGTTTTTCGATTGGTTTTTCCACAACATTTCAATTCTGGTGAACGATTTCAACTTGCCTCAAATTCACGAAAATTTTTACTTAAATGCATGGGGAATTTTCCTCGTGAAATGCAAAACAAAACCTATCATAATCAAATTCAATTTCCCGATAACTATTACAAATATGCGATAATTGGAAATAAGCCAGAGTTAGCTTCATCTCATAGATACAGAATTTTTAGTAAAATTGGGATTGCTTATGGATTTGTTACAGAATCCGGGTATATTATTGATTTTGACAATCAAAAAGACTTTCTTTTTTCTGTAAGTTTGTATGTCAATTCCGACGATATTGTAAATGATGGGACATACGAGTATGAAAAAATTGCACGTCCTTTTATTGCCAATTTTACGCGGCTTATTCAGGAGCAACTAATAAAACCTACTGTAAATTCATCCCTTTACTCATTCGACTATTTTCAAATGATAGAAGAAATAATGAGTACTAATTAGGCTTTTTGAAATTTCTTATATTGTTTCTGAACGCTCGTTCGTATTCCGTAAAAATAGTTGCCACTTGGATACCCAGAGGCATTCAGACGAATGATGTGACCTCCTTGATCGAATTCTTTCGCTGCAAGTTCTTCAACTACCTGCCAATCTTGGTTTAGGATTTCAAAAGTTACATGAGTTTTAGCGGGTAAAGTGAAATAAAATTCTACCTCATCAACCACCTTATTAAGCTCCAAATCATATAAAATACAATAATCTTCTGGCTTAATTCTGTTTTTAGAAAAATGTCGTAACAATCTCATGTAAAGCACAACTCCTATAAAAATTAATAATGTTACAGTTAGGAAGGAAGTCCAAGATTCGAGTTGCATGATTGAAGTATTAAAGAGCTGCAAAC
The DNA here is from genome assembly GCA_945863425.1 of Lishizhenia tianjinensis. Taxonomy (GTDB): domain Bacteria; phylum Bacteroidota; class Bacteroidia; order Flavobacteriales_D; family Crocinitomicaceae; genus UBA952. The sequence goes on along the minus strand of CAMBBW010000168.1, from coordinate 2,801 downwards.
AAAATTACGTGATTTTTTTAAAGGAGACAGTAATATCAGCGTTTATTCCCCCGTTTACGCTTTTTTTTCTTCTTTCCATAAATAGATTCAGGAAGCAATGGGTTGTTTTTTTTGGAAGACTTATATTTTTTCTGCTTTACTCGATCTGGAGTTTCCACTTGTCGCTCAGATTCAGGCGTTCTTGCAACATGTTTAAATTCATTTGTTTCATCCATTTCCTCTCCTGGATTTTCCCATTTATTTTTTACCCTGCGTTTTTTTAATTTACCCTTACGATCTTGAGTCATGATTGTTAGGTTTTTATCCCCTTCCGGATTGACTCCAATGACATCTTCCATTAAATGCCAACCATCGCTTTTCCAAGAATAAGAATCATAGGAGAAATCGGGGATATAAAAAGAATAAATGCCTTTCAAATTTGGAGCTTCTGGAATCAAATGATCAAACATGATGCGTTTATATTTTGTTTCATAGGTCATATTCATAAGGGCACTCTCCGAATATTCAAAATAAACACGATTTAATTTTTCCTTTTGGTTCTTAAAAATCGGTGCACCAATCTTAACTGATTTTCCTGAAAAAACGAGTGCGTCAATGATTCGAATGTTGCTACTTGGGTTGTTGCCATCCCACCCCAATAAGGTATAATAGGTTTTTGAACCAATTTTACGAACGATTACATCTATATATAAAGCGCCATACCAATTTGCTGGATCAATCACTTTAGACACGCGTTGATTCATTGGATCTTCATTATCCTTTAATTCATGTACTGTATTTATTTTACCAGATTCTTTTCGGACAATGAATCCAAAATACTGATACGTTCCGTCAAATGAATTATTTATTACCCATGTAAAAAGGCGAACTTTATCGTCTGAACTTGTAATTTCTTTAATTCCCTTTTGCATTTTGAGTGAATCGAAAGGAAACACAAATGACTCTTTATTTTGTAATACTGTTTTAAATTGAGCACGAAATTGATCATTAGAACTAATTTTTTCATCAAAGGTCTCTTGCTTTTTCACCTCTTGGTAAAGTTGAATTAATTTAGATTCAACTTGAGATAATGCCTGTTGAGCACCTGCCGTTTGGTAAAAGAAAAAACAAAAAATTAAAAGGGATAAAACTCTCATAAGTTATTGAACGTCACGCAAAACATAAAGTTACTTTTAAAAATTAAATTAAGGGAATAAAAAACTTCAAAAATCAAATTTTGAATAGTGGAAATTCTTTTAAAAGTGGTTTGAATTTCGTACATTTGTAAGAATTTATATCTTAAATAGATTCAGATGTCTTTACAAAATTTAAATCAAGTTATTGAAGGGTTAACATATGACGATGTACTGCTCGCACCAGCCTATTCTGAAGTTTTACCGAGAGACGTTGATTTGAAAAGTAAATTTTCTAGAAACATTAGTGTGAATACACCAATCCTTTCCGCAGCGATGGATACAGTAACCGAATCAAAACTAGCTATTGCAATCGCACAACAAGGTGGAATAGGGGTAATTCATAAGAATATGAGCATTGCTATGCAAGCCATGAATGTGCGCAAAGTCAAACGTTCTGAAAGTGGAATGATCATCGACCCGATTACATTATTGGAGGATGCCATCGTAAAGGATGCAGTCGCTGTTATGACGGAACATGGAATTGGTGGTATTCCAGTAATTGATGGTTCTCGTGTTCTAAAGGGTATTTTAACCAACCGAGATCTTCGCTTTGAAAAAAACATGGATCGTCCGGTAAAAGAAATCATGACTTCCGAAAATATAATTACAACAGGAGATGGCACTGATTTGCAAACTGCTGAAGGAATTTTACAAGAAAATAAAATTGAAAAATTACCTGTTGTTGATCAAAACAATCGATTAATTGGATTAATAACATACCGTGATATTATAAAAGTAAAAGAACACCCATATTCATGTAAAGATCAATTGGGTCGACTACGTGTTGCAGCGGCAGTTGGCGTGACTTTTGACACAATGGAACGCGTTAGCGCATTAGTTGAAGCAGGAGTAGATGCAATTGTTATAGATACGGCTCATGGGCATTCAAAGGGGGTCGTTATGCAATTGAAAGAGGTTAAGAAAGCATTCCCCAATCTTGATGTTGTTGTAGGAAATATTGCAACAGCTGAAGCAGCTCGATATTTAGTGGATGCTGGTGCCGACGCAGTTAAAGTTGGTATTGGTCCTGGAAGTATTTGTACCACCCGAATAATTGCTGGAGTTGGTGTTCCTCAACTAACTGCAATAAATGAAGTAGCGAATGCAATTGCGGGAACCGGTGTTCCTGTTATTGCAGATGGAGGAATTCGATATACGGGTGATATTGTAAAAGCCATTGCAGCAGGAGCAGATACCGTAATGCTTGGTTCCATGTTTGCCGGTGTAGAAGAGTCACCAGGTGAAACCATTATTTATGAAGGTCGAAAATTTAAATCGTACCGCGGAATGGGTTCGCTAGAAGCTATGCAACATGGTTCCAAAGACCGTTATTTTCAAGATGCAGAAGATGATATTAAAAAATTAGTGCCCGAGGGAATTTCTGGACGTGTTCCTTTTAAAGGGAATCTTACAGAGGTAATGTTCCAAATAATGGGTGGACTGCGTGCCGGAATGGGTTACTGTGGTGCTCCCGATATTTCCAATTTGAAAGGTGCTAAATTTATACGAATCACGTCAGCCGGGATAAAGGAATCTCACCCCCATGACGTTACAATAACACGCGAAGCACCCAATTACAGTTTAAAATAAATTTGAAAAAATTGAGTTAATTCAATAGAAAAAAAA
>CAMBBW010000167.1 GCA_945863425.1 Lishizhenia tianjinensis | reverse complement strand
AAAAATGGGGGGCAACGCCCTCCATTTTATTTATAAGAACACACGATAAGGCATTATATTACGATTTACGAGTTTTCATGGATGTATATAAACTCAGGTTATTAATTTACAGCTTAAACAAAGATTTTTCATACGATTACAAGTACACTTTGGGGCCAGGTATAAAGCGTTTTGCCTTACAACTGGTAAGTCGCATTTATAGAAAAATAAAGGCTTAAACAATAAGTTTAAAGTATACATTACCAGAACACGAAGTGTAAATTGATTTTATCAGAATTAGAACGTGTTTTATCTTCATATGCAAAGGGTTGTATAACCCCTGTTTTAAAACAAATTTAACTATATTTAGTTTTAGTTTAAAATGATTAATTGATAGTAAATAGAATGAATGCCTTGCTTAGGTTTCAGTTTGTAATTGCAGTGTATTTTTTGATTGCGAGCAACTCTAGTTTTGCGCAATCAAATGAATTTGGAGAAACACCTGCTTACACGGTCCAAAAAGAATTTATTTCTGTTAAAGATGGCCTTGCCTCAAGAGAAGTGTATTGTGTTGCGCAAGATCAATTTGGATTTATTTGGTTTGGGACAAAATTTGGATTGAACCGTTATGATGGAAAAAATTTCAAGCTCTTCACTACCAAGGATGGGCTAGCCTCAAACATAATATCCAATTTATTCATCAATGCCGAAAATCATTTAATTATACAATACGGAAATCGTTGGACTCCTCATAATTCAACTGGACAAAAGGAAGTATTTGATGTGATAACTTTTAAAACGGCTCCTTACAATAAATTAGATAAATCAGCAACGGTTCTGAAAAAAAACAACTGGATTAACAAATATTTAGATGAAGATATTATTTATAAAATTGAACGTACGGACCCAATGCACCATACAAAGCATTCGTTTCAATTTGGTAATGATTCACATATATACTCCATGCCTGAAAATAAACATCATTTGGTTTATTCCGAAAAAAATGGTCTTTACTTTGTTGAGGGTGATCAAACGATAAAAGTTCTCAATACTTCAGATCTTTTTACTGGGGATCAAGGTCGTATTAATTATTTTATTAAAGATGCTTTGGGAAACCTTTGGATCTGCATGCCACAAGGAGTTTATAAAATAAAATACAAAAAAAATTATTTTCATTCCTATTTCACAAATTCACAGCAAATTACATATCCTTGGCCACAGGCAAGGGGGATTTGGGCTGAAACAATCGCTGGAGCTCAACAGGCAGTTTATGCAAATGTAATGGCATCGGTTTTTTCCTCCAAAAACATCCACCAACAAAAATTATCAGCACCTGTATGGGGAATTTTATCGGCAAATAAAACACTATATGCGTTTGGATTTAATTTGTACGAGCTGGATCTAGAGTCTCTTAATATTGTGCGAGAAATAAATTGGATTGCACCAAATAAGGAATTATCATTGTGTGCGTATCAATATTCTGATTCTATTTTTTACGTTGGAACCTCCTCATCCATTTTTGCTTATAACCGCTTCACGCAAAAGAGATGGGTATTGCCGAAAATTTCGGTGAAAATTCCAATATTTAAGGAAGTTTATAGAATTACTAAAACATCAAAAGGAATTATTGCAGTTGCTGAAAATGGTATTTATCTGATTAAAAATGGAAAAATAACAGATTATTTTGGATCTCAAACCAAAGATAAAAACAACTATCTACCTATTCAGTCCGCTCTCGATATACATGAGGATAATAAGAATTGCTTGTGGATTGCCACAAATGGAGAGGGTTTAGTAAAGTGGGAATGGGACAAATCAGGTTCAAATCAATCAACAATTTCGTATACAATTAAGGATGGATTACCCTCAATGATATTGTATCGCATCGAAGAAGATAATTTTAATAATTTATGGATTAGTACAGACGAAGGTGTTATGAGGTTTAATTTAAAAACGGAACAAATTAAATTGTTTAAATCCGAGGATGGTCTTCCGCATAGTGAATTCAATCGGACATCCTCCTTCAAATCAAGCGAAGGTTGGATTTATTTTGGAGGTATGAATGGCGTTGTTGGATTTAACCCTGCAGATTTCAATCTAAAAATCTTAAAGGTAAATATTCCATTTCATGTTGTAAGTATTACCAAATTTTCGAAAGATAAGGAGATCTCTGTTCTATGGTCTTTGAACATGGTAAATCAAAGTATCGAATGGTTACCTTCCGACAAATTATTGAAAATTGACTTTGCATTATTAGATTATGAAGGAGGGAAAAAAAAGTTTGCCTATCGAATAAAGGGCGTTCAAAATGAATGGATATATACATATGATCATAGTATAAGTATTGGAAATTTGCCCTATGGTTCGCATGTAATTGAAATCAAGGCACAACTCGAAGATGGAACATGGTTAACCAATCAGTTAAAAATTCCAATTAATGTTATAACACCTTTTTATTTACAGGCTTGGTTTATTGGACTTGTAAGCTTATTAATTATTTCTTTAGTAATTATTATCATTTGGTACAGAAGTAAATTACTAAAGGCACAAAATAGTAAACTTGAAAATTTGGTAACAAAAAGGACAGAGGACTTAAATTCGGCCCTCGGAGATAAAGATGTCCTCATGAAAGAGTTGCATCATAGGGTTAAAAATAATCTGCAAATTATTACTGGATTATTGGAGCTTCAAAAAGCTCAAATGACTGATAAAAAAGCAATAGAAGCTTTAACTGAAGGTCAAATAAGGCTTTCAAGCATTGCCTTAATACACCAGAATTTCTATGGTGGAACCAATTTAGAAAGCATTTCCTTTAAAATATTTTTGACAGACTTACTAATTGCTGTGAAACAACTTTTTGAAAATGAGCAACGAATGATCGAATGTGTTATTCAAACAGATGACATACCAATAGATATTAATATCGCTATTCCACTGGGTTTAATTGTTAATGAACTACTCACAAATTCATACAAATACCTTCCAGCCGAACAGTTGGATAAAAAAATTGAAATAAACCTAACAGTATCGGAAAATGGCAAGTATGAATTTACCTATAAAGACAACGGACCAGGTTTGCCACCAAATGTAAACTTTGAAAATTCACAAACACTCGGCTTGAGATTGATCAGTGGATTATCAGAACAAATAAATGGCTCATTATTTTATAAATATGATGGTGGAAGTGTTTTCGTTATTCAATTTAAAGCTAAATCAACCAAATAGAAATTTCCATGGAGCGAATAAAAGTAGGTATTGTAGAGGATGAAATGATTATCGGAGATACAATTTGTTTGGCACTTCAAACCTTGAATTATGAGTATTGTACACCGGCTCGATCATATGAAAAAGCAGTGTACATGTTAGAACATGAAAAACCAACTATTGTATTATTAGATATTAACCTAAATGCTGAGTTGGATGGGATTGATTTAGGGCATTTTATTAATGCAAATTATGCTATTCCAATTATCTATTTAACGGCGAATAGTGATAAGGCTACAATAGAGCGATGTAAGGAAACCTTACCGAATGCTTTTCTTATCAAACCGTTTAGCAATGATGAACTCTATTCGGCTATCGAAATTGCCATGTTTAGTCAGTCGATCAAATCGTCCTCAGCCATAATTTCTAAAGACCAAGCATTAAGCGATGCGATTAAAAAACATCAGCTAACTTCGCGAGAGGAAGAAATTATTCTTCTCATATTTGACGGCCTAAGGCATAAAGAAATAGCTGACAGACTCTTTTTATCACTTACCACCGTGAAAAAACACATTTATAACATCTATCAGAAATTAGGCGTACAATCCAGCATTGATGCATTGAATAAATTGCAAAATAAATAAATCTTGTTTCAAAAGTAATCTTGAATCATTAAATCACTCTATGAGCCGAGGTATTATTCCAACCAATTGTAAGTATCTAAATGGGTAAATCTCCCTTTTTTTACTTCAATTTTACCTGAATAGAAACCGGCAAATGATCGGAATACCCACCCAAATATTTTGCTCCTACATAGGTTCTGAATGGTTGTTTATTTCCTTTGTATTCCTCTATTAAATAGGGAAATGAATTGATTTTACCTGAATTGGGTATCACTTTCAGTTTGCCTTTTTGAAATCCTGCCGATACCATGATGTGATCCAATACATCCCATTCATTCTTGTATTGATGCGTACCTCCAAATTCACCTGAAGCTTTACTAATCATTGGGGTAAGCTTTTCAGAAATTAATTTTGGTGCCTTGTCAGATGGATGATCATTTAAATCTCCCATGAATACGATTTTCGCGTTCAAATTGACTTTTAAAACTGAATCAATAAACAAGCGTGCGCTTTCTGCAGCTTTAATTCGTTTTGGTTCGCTATCATCCGTTCTTCTACTTGGCCAATGATTTACCATTGCGAATAGTGTATCCTTTGCTGCAACAAATTTCCCCCAAACAATATCCCTTGATTTTGGCTCTGTGTCACCAGGAAGCGTAAATCTAATTTTCCCTGAAGAAATTAATTTCAATTTACTTGTATTGTAGATGAATCCAACATCAATCCCTCTAGCATCTGGACTTTCATGATGAACAACCCCGTAATTTGTTAACTGTTTGTCTCCTGAAATGAGTGCTTTTAAAACGGCTTCATTTTCAATTTCACAAAAACCAACAAGAGCGGGGTAAGAAAGATCGCCAAGTACTTTTCTTATGTGGCTTAACTTTTCCTCGTACCGTTCTTTGGTCCACTGATTTTTTCCTTCCGGTAAAAATTCTGAATCATCATTCGAACCGTCCTCAACATCGAAAAGGTTTTCTACATTATAAAAGGCAATCGTTTCTGTTTTCTTTTGGCTTATTGCACAACTTGAAATAAGGAATAAGCATGCAAGGGAAATAATTCTGTTCATGAATAAGGTATTAATTTAAGGTGATTCCAACCGGACAATGATCAGAACCATGAATTTCATTTAAAATAAATGCATCGGTAACTTTACCGAGGTATGATTGAGATACTAAAAAGTAATCGATTCTCCAGCCAATATTTTTTTCTCGCGCACCGGCACGGTAACTCCACCAAGTATATTTATCAATAGCTTCCTTGTGAATGTGTCGGAATGTATCCATCAAACCATGGGTAGTAAATGCGTCCATGCCATCAATTTCTTCTTGCATGAACCCAGCTGATTTATTGTAATT
>CAMBBW010000166.1 GCA_945863425.1 Lishizhenia tianjinensis | reverse complement strand
GTTAATGACATACTGCCAGAATAAACCAATTCGGCTGGAACTAAATGATCGTAGCTTTCCGGAAATTCTTGAGCTAATTCATTCGAAAACACATCATGTCTGGCAGAGGTGAGGCCGTTGCTTCCCATTCCGCCGTTGTAACTTGTTTCATAGTTTGCTTGTCCGCAGGAGGATAGACCTACAATTACATCTCCCGGTTGAATGGTATGATTAGAAATCACGTCAGATTTTTTCATTCTACAAACAACGGTCGAATCAACAATAATTGTTCGTACTAAATCACCAACATCGGCCGTTTCACCACCGGTAGAATGGATATCAATGCCATAATTTCGTAAATCAACCAAAAGCTCTTCGGTTCCATTTATGATAGCTGAAATTACCTCGCCCGGAATCAGGTTTTTATTTCTTCCAATCGTAGAAGAAAGAAGGATCGGACCCGTAGCACCTACACACAGTAAATCATCTAAATTCATGATCAACGCATCTTGTGCAATTCCTTTCCAAACAGACAAATCACCTGTTTTTTTCCAATACATGTATGCCAATGAAGACTTTGTTCCTGCACCATCAGCATGCATTACAATGCAATATTCATCATCTCCGGTAAGGGAGTCTGGAACAATTTTACAAAAAGCTTTTGGAAACAATCCTTTGTCCACCTTTTTAATTGCTTGATGAACATCTTCTTTGCCGGCAGAAACGCCACGGAGGTTGTATCGGGTGTCAGACATATATTTTGTTGAATGCAAAAGTAAAAAATTCGATTCAGAAATTTAGGAAAGAACAAATTATTAATCAACATATTCACAGCAAAATCTACCCAACTATTTCCTTACCTTTGAGATAATCTTTAATCATACTATGCGCCTATTATTTTTTGTGATTTTATTTTCCCCTTTTGGCATGTATTCCCAAACTGCGCCTCAATTGCAACCTGGAAAATGGCAAGGTCAACTGGCTATGAACGATCGACTATTTGTTCCTTTTCGGATGGAAATGAGTGAACAAAAATCGAAGTTGATTCTAGAAATTATAAATGGTGATGAACGAATATCCTTGCAACTAAATACAGAGAAGGATAGTATAATTGCGCGTTTCCCTGAATTGGATGCCTACATTAAATTTAAAGTGGGCGAAACAGGCACCGAGCTTCGAGGCTATTGGTTGAACATGAATAAGAAAGTGCAAACTAAGATACCGTTGAATGCCTGGGTTGATAAAACAATCACAGAATTAGACATTGTAACATCCAATATTGACGGAAAATGGAAAGCGACTTTTAGTCCAACTTCTAAAGAACCGGAAATTACAGTTGGTATTTTCAATCAAAAAGCGGAATTGATTCAAGGTACTTTTTTAACAGAAACTGGAGACTATCGCTATTTGTCAGGGACGGTTGGTGCTGATAGATTTTCAATGTCCACCTTCAATGGCTCATGGGCATTTTTGGTGGAGGGTAGTATTGTAAACGACTCCATTTACGGGAAGTTCTATAGTGGTGCAAGTTATCAAACGGATTGGATTGCCGTCAAAGATGCCAATGCCGCGCTGAGAGATCCGTCCAAATTGACGTATGTGGACAAATCAGCTGATTTTAATTTTGCTGCTTTAAAATCCCTAAAGGGAAAATCGGTCGACCTTAAAAAACGAGGTAAAAACAAAGTAGTTATCTATCAAATCATGGGAACGTGGTGTCCGAATTGCATCGATGAAATTCATTATTTTAAAGAATTATATCAAAAATATCACAATCAAGGACTTGAAATAGTTGGGATGTCGTATGAAGTTGGTAGTGATGAAAAGAGTCAAATCAAACGCTTGAAGGCATTTAAAAAGCGTCTTTCTATTCCTTATGAAATAGTACTTGCAGGAACATCTAGTAAAGAAGTCGCCTCCTCGCAATTTCCTATGTTGAATGGTATCATGAGTTTCCCTACTGCTGTGGTAGTAGATCGAACAGGCAAAATTGTCTACGTTCACACCGGATTTAATGGTCCCGCAACTGGAGAGGCATATGAAAACTATACCAAAGAGATGAAGGAGATTTTAGAGGGTTTACTAAAGTAAAAAAAACCTTAATTCTCCTGCAAATCACTCAGAATTTTTTGCACATCTCCTTCTGTTTCGGTTAGTTTGTTTTTGCATACCCGAATAAGTTCCGATGCGCGCTTTACTTTAATGGCTAATTCATCTACAGAAATTTTCCCGTTTTCCATTTCACCAACAATGGCTTGAAGCTCTTCAAAAGCTTGGGTATAGTTTAATTCACTCATATTAATTCATTTGTTCATATAATAATTCAGTGTTTGGATCTACTTCAAAAGAGCTTACTTTTTTAGTGTACGTTTTTTTGAAATGAGTCGCTTGGCCCTTAACTTCAATGGTTTCATTCACAGAAGTTCCGTCTGTAAATAGGATTTTTACTTGCAGTGGAAATTGAAACGAAAGGTTCTTTTGATTTTGTAATACCGTTAAATCTAGGTGATTTCGCTTGCCTGTTGATTGTATTGCTAATTGAGGAATCCCCGGTTTTCTCAACCATTGATTAAAAAATTGAGTTAGTTCTAATCCAGAAATTTTTTCGGCAACACGCTCAAAGTCAGTGCTCGTCGCATTTGAAAGGCGGTATTCTCCATAATATGTTTGAAGTATTTTTTGAAAAACAGCATCGCCTACTTTTACACGTAGCATATGCAACACCCAACTACCTTTTTGGTAGGAATTAGCATTGAGCAGTTTCATTAAGTCTTGTTGGGCAAGGTCAATCACCGGATTTGGATAGCTTTTTACAAATGAACTGATTTGTTTTCGATCTTGTTGCAATTCTTGGAGAAAGAGTGATTTTCCTTTGGTTTTTTCTTGATAAAGTAGGGTCAAATAAGTAGCAAATCCTTCACTCAACCAAAGGTGTGGCCAATCGCTTTCTGAAGCAGAATTTCCAAACCATTGATGCGCAATTTCATGTGCTAGTAGCGATTCACAACTGCGTGTCCCATCAATCGAATTTTCATCATAAAAAATACAACCGGCATTTTCCATTCCTCCAAATCGGGTGGTAGATTGTACGTTTGCCAGGGTATAAAATTCGTAAGGAGCAATGTAATTTTCAAAAAACGAAACAATTGACGGTGCGAGATCGAAATCATAAAATCCTGCTACTTTGTTTTCTGGATACACCCAGCTGGAAACTCTATTTTCTTTGTCCCATTTCACTTCAAAATCAGCGATTCCAACCACCACCACTTTCAAAGGAAGTTCGATTTCCGATGCATAATTCCATCTTTTTTCATTCGCATTTACAGCAACGGTTGATTGATAAATCCCATTGGCAATTACTTGATAATGTGCGGGTGCTTGAACAGAAAAAAAGACTTTTGCTTTGTCTGAAGGATGGTCATTGCACGCAATCCAATTTTGTGCTCGAGTTGGCCAATTGTCGCCGAAAAACGTCCGGTTACCATATTTATTTTGACCGATTACCAAGCCATCAGCTGGGATTCCCGCATACTCAATGACGACTTCCAAAGGGACTTCTTGGAACGGAAGTGATTGTAGAAATAAGGTGTCATTTTGGTGGGTGAAAGATTGTTCTTTTTGTTGAAATGAAACTCGTTTTACGTGCATTCCTTTTCCATTTTTTTTAACAGAAGTTAGATTTAGAAAGGGTTTTTGGTTGTTATTTTTCCAAGTAAATATTACTGTTTCCTGAACATAAATTGAATCGTTTCGGTCTGATACGGTTAGATTAATAAGATACTGTGAAACGTTCAGATCAGTTATTTGAGAGAATACACTCATCGTAGGAACAATGAATCCAATAAGCGTAAAGATGATTTTGTTGACCATGTAACGTTTTAGAATTGACAGATTATAAGCATACTAATTTAATCGTATGAAGGTAATAAAAATATCGTTTTTGTGTGGACTTCTTTTTCAATCCATGTTATTTGGACAAAAACTAACTGATGTAGATGGCAAATCGTATTCAATTGCAACCATCAAAGGTTACCAATGGATGACTACCAATTTGGCCGTAAAACGGTTTAAGAATGGAGAGAAAATCATGCAGGCTCAGTCTCAAGAAGAGTGGAAGTATGCGGCAGCCAACAGAATTGCCGCTTGGTGTTATTATGCCGACGAAACGGGCGTTGATATGACTACAATTTTATACAACTGGTATGCTGTTTCGGACAAAAGAGGATTGGCTCCATCAGGAACACACATTCCAAGTTTCGGAGAATGGTCAGCGCTTGCGAAAAATTTGGGGGGAATAGAAGTTGCGGGAGGAATACTGAAATCAAAAACCGGTTGGGAAACCAGTCAACATCTTATTGCAGATCCAGCTAATACGTTCAATGCAAAACCTGTTGGCAGTCGATACATTTATTTGGACGCTTCCGCCAATTGGTTGGATGGGAAGAGCAAAGGAAAATACACTAATTTTTGGACAAGGTCATCCATCAATAACGATACCAATTCAGAACATGCGCATAGAATGGGGTTGGCTTACGATGTAGATTATTTGATCGATGATTTGGATGGCTCAGCTGAAAGTATCTTAAACGCCAAAGGCAATGGGTTTTCTGTCCGCTGTGTAGTGGATGTGCTGCCGTAGGCGAGTTTCATGTAATTTAGTCTTACGTGTTTTTAACAACCCTCTAAATGTTTTACCCTATTTAGCACAACAAAAACTGTAATACCCAATGAGGATAGTGGAAGCTGATTTTGGGTTTATGCAGATCTTAGTGTGAAATCGCGTATTATCGGCTTATTTTAAAATCTTGTTACCTTCGCTTTTAACGTTATAAAACGTTATCCCTTATAAAATAGGCCTTGTAACAAAGTCTTTAAATTAATGTTGACTTTGTTTTTAATAATCGAACTCAGGCTATTAAATCAATTCTAACTATTTCCCTTACAGGAAATTATACTTTTTTTCTCTTTGATTTTTGATTTTTTTGTTGAGGTTGATAATTGTAGTTACTTTTGCGAAAATAAATGAAAATTAAGACAACATATAGAGTAATTGTTTTTTTCAGTTTATTTTGTCTGTCTAGAATTTCTGCACAAAAAATAAATGAAGCCGAATACAAGTTTGTTATCACAAAAAATTGTGGTGATGTTCAATATCATTCTCGATTACAACAAATTCACGAACAGATTATTCGCGGAAATTATGAAAAATCT